>CAIUYS010000687.1 GCA_903903365.1 uncultured Methylococcaceae bacterium | reverse complement strand
GTAAAAGGTAAAAGGTTAAAGGTTAAAGGTAAAAGGTTAAAGGTTAAAGGTAAAAGGTAAAAGGTAAAAGGTAAAAGGTAAAAGGTAAAAGGTAAAAGGTAAAAGGTAAAAGGTAAAAGGTAAAAGGTGAGGGGCTGATAGAGTGTGTGCCTCACCTTGCGTCTTTTAAATTCCTGTACTTACCGTTTTTGTCTATTGATCACAAACAAGTGTATCTGTTTGATCCATGCCAATAGCTTCTCATAGCCCTTCCTGATAGTTGGCGTGCATTGCCTGGTTTTTTGCACTAATAAACGAATGAGCAAATAAGCCTCAAAAATTAAACGATAGAGTGATTTTCGCATTCGATATAACAACGGTATAAATGCCGCAAAATTTACCTCACGATCACGTACCTTGCCGCTTCGACATAGCCAGCGTAGTAAGCCACTGACATAAAGCACAAACAGGCTTAATCCACTTAAAAACCAAACAAATCGGCCGGTAGCGCCCAAAGCCTCTCCGGTATGTAAGGGCCATATCCAGGTAGCAAAAACTTCACCCGTTGAGAATTTTGCAGGATTTCGTACCTCTTTAATCTGACCACTCCAGCGATCCACCCAGACGGTTGTAAACGGATGTCTTTGATTAACTTCACTGCTTTGTCGCAAATTAATACGATAGATTCCTGTGTCGCCTGCGGGCGTGGTAACGCGTCTGAGTTCGGCTTTTGGAAAAGGGCCTTGCGCGACAAATGATGCCGCAGATAAACCGGTTGGGTGATTATTGGGAATGGCTGTGCTGGTGATAGGGCGACCGGTTTGACCATGTTCCATGCCGGATGAGCCGGTAAAGGTTTCCAGTACTGAGGGATAACTGAGCAGAAAGCCGGTGAATGCCAAAACTATCAAGGCAACTGCACTGAACAGGCCCAAAAAGCGGTGCAAATCGAAGGCAAGCAGCATCATGCCGGCCTTGTGTCGAACCTTAAAAGCCCTGTTTATTTCTCTTAGTCCCGGCCACCATAAATAAAGCCCGGTACTGCAAGAAACCAGCAATAATAATCCCAGAATACCGACTGCGTTCCAGCCAAAGCGGTCGAGCCTGAATTGCGTATGCAAATCAAGTAACCAGGTTGTGGCCGTTGTGCCCCAGAAGCGACTGGTAACAACCTCACCACTATAAGGATTGACTGACACCATCAGTGGTGCATAAAGCTCAAAGAAAGTTTCTGTCGGTTTGTCATACCAAGCGGTAATCATGCCTTGGGGTGAGCGGGGCATTTCCAGCGTCCATGAGCCATAGCGGTTTGGCTGGGCGGCGCGTACCGATGCCATAATCTTATCCAGAGATTGATATTTGCCTTGTGGTTCTTCGATAACCAATTGCGGATTTAAAAGTCCATCCAGTTCTTCGCGGTAAATGCTGATACTGCCGGAAAGTCCCATGAGTGCGAAAAAAAAACCAACGCTTAAGGCGAGGTAAAGATGAACTTTGAGCCAGGTTGCCTGCGTGAGGAAGCGTTGGGTAGAGAGTTGCATGGGTCTTGATAATTTATAATGGTGGGCAAATGAACATTATCCCATACAGTCAAATTATTGTGTTACCGGTTAGGTTCAGAGCATAAATAGCACTGCCCATTTAAATGTTTATGTTAAAAATCACTTATCCATCGGGTGGTAAAAGCCCAAGTTTGAAACGCTATTATAATATTACAAACATTTTCACACGAACCCTATAGAATAGACGGTTTTTAACGTCTGTACATTGAGATAGGTTTTATGATGTTTAAAGTCTTTTTTATAGGTTGTTGTTTATGGGTGTCGGGCAGCAGTTTTGCGGCGGAAAAAACCACGATACGACTCGGTGTTCAGGCTTCCGGAACCCTTGAGTGGGAGTTGCAGGCTTTACAGGATAACCCTCAAGTAAAGTCGGCAGATTTTGAGTTGCAAATTCAGCCGGTAGCCAATGCAGAAGCAGGCAAAATTGCCCTGCAATCGGGAGCTGTCGATATGATTGTTTCTGACTGGATTTGGGTTTCCAGTCTTCGTGCAACGGGTGCTGATTTTACTTTTTACCCCTATTCAAATACCTCGGGCGCGTTGGTGGTGGCAGATAAAAGCCCCATCCATTCCATCGCTGATCTTAAGGGGAAGCGTTTGGGTATTGCCGGTGGCGAACTGGATAAAAACTGGTTATTGTTGCAGGCTTTGGCACAAAAAGAGTCGTTGGATTTAAATGGTTCAGTTGAAAAAACTTATGGAGCGCCGCCTTTAATCAATGAACAAATCAAACAAAATCGTGTCGATGCGGTACTGACCTACTGGCACTTTGCAGCCCGGCTTGAAGCGCAGGGTTACCGACAAATTATAGATGGCAGGGGCATTTTAAAAGGCTTGGGCATCACTGAAAATGTGTCCAGCATCGGTTATGTGTTTAAGCAAAGCTGGGCAGAAAGCCATCAGCAGGCCATCAATAATTTTTTTAAAGCGAGCAAGCAGGCTAAAAACCAGTTATGTACTTCTGATGCTGTCTGGAAAAAAACCATTCCCTTACTTCATGCCGATGATGTTTCCACCCAAGCCCTCATGCGCCAGCGTTATTGTGAGGGCGGTATTGAGCAATGGGGTGAAAAGGAGCAACAAGCGGCAGCGCGGATTTATACCATGCTGCGCACGTTAAGTAATAACCGGTTGACGGGGCAATCAGAAAAGTTGCAACCCGGTACTTTTTGGTCTGTAGACTAATTTGAGGCTTTCCCGGAAATTTTTGCCCGCCTTGTCATTGCTGGTTTTTTTAGCTGTTTGGCAAGGTCTGGCGGTTTATTTAAACAATAACACCTTACCCGCACCGGAAACGGTCGCCAAGGTTTTTTGGCAAGCTTGTGTGACAGGGCAACTTCCTTTTCATTTGGGTGTTACTTTGCTCAGACTTGTAGTTAGTTTTTCTATAGCCATGCTCTTGGGTTGTGCAATAGGGATTGTGCTGGGGCGCAATAAAAAACTGGATGCTTTCTTTGATAACTGGTTGGTTATTTTTTTAAATGTGCCGGCGCTGGTGACCATTATCTTGTGCTATGTATGGTTTGGCCTGATCGAATCGGCGGCCATAGTGGCGGTTGTAATCAACAAATTACCCAATGTTATCGTCACTATCAGAGAAGGTACGCGCACGCTGGATCAGGATTTATTGGATATGGCACGTTGCTTTAATTTTAGTCGGCGTAAAACCCTGGTTCATGTGATATGGCCGCAATTACATCCCTTTGTGATGGGCGCGACGCGATCCGGTTTGGCCTTAATCTGGAAGATTATTCTGGTGGTTGAGTTGTTGGGTCGCAGTAACGGCATGGGCTATCAATTGCATTTGTTCTTTCAGTTGTTTGATGTTGCCAGTATTTTGGCTTACACGATAGCTTTTGTGGCGGTTATTCAACTGATAGAGTTGCTGATTTTAAAACCGCTGGATAAAAAATCCTTACGGTGGCGTCGATGAGCGATATTCAAATCAACATCCACAGTAAAACTTATCCGGCGATAGGTCAGGCGGGACATCACGCAGCGATTAAAAATCTTAAACTCTCACTTACGTCCGGCGAATTTATTTGTCTGGTAGGGCCGTCCGGTTGTGGCAAAACTACCTTATTAAATATTATTGCCAATCTGGATACTGATTATGAAGGTGAAATTCGGGTAGGACAGCAACAGTCACATCCCAAAATCGGCTATATTTTCCAGAATCCACGATTGCTGCCCTGGCGAACGGTGCGGGAAAATATAGAATTAGTGTTAGGCTCCGACCAATCGCCAGATGTCATTGATCCCTTGCTGGAAGTGATGCAATTGACCCAGTCGCAACACGTTTACCCTGAGCGCTTGTCATTAGGCATGAGTCGACGGGTTTCAATCATTCGTGCATTTGCCGTTGATCCCGAGATATTGCTAATGGATGAGCCCTTTGTATCGCTGGATGCGCCCACAGCAAGGCAGGTCAGGGAATTGCTGCTAAAGCTGTGGCAAGAGCGCCCGCATACGGTGTTATTTGTTACCCATGACCTGCGCGAAGCGATTGCACTGGCTGATCGACTCATCTTTTTGTCAGCGGCACCCATGACGGTTATTAGTGAAATTACTGTGCCTGTTCCAAGAGCTGAGCGAAATGATGAAAAAGCGATTGAAGCATTTCGGCAACAACTCATTAATGATTATCCGGAAATAAAAAAGTTGTTGTAAATAGGCCGTTACATTTTTATAGGAGCGCGATGCCGGTTCGGATTTTGCAACCCCCGTCACGCTTCATAACCATTTAAAGGGAGATGAAGAAACCTGCTTTTTTTAAGGCAAAAAAAAGGCCGTATCTCAAAAAGTCCGGCCTTTTTATTTAAGCAGTTGCTAAAGAGTTTAAGCGATAGCTTTTACTTTTGAATTCAGTCTGCTCTTGCCGCGTGCGGCTTTATTTTTATGAATAATGCCTTTATTTACTGCGGAATCAATAATGGGCACTACAATTTGATAGGCGGCTTGCGCTTTCTCTTTGTCGCCTGCGTTAACGGCGGCAATTACTTTTTTTACAAATGTACGTAAGTTGCTACGTTGTCCTGCGTTGCGAATACGGCTTTTTTCCGCCTGTCTCGCGCGCTTTTTAGCTTGTGCTGTATTAGCCATAGTGTCTCGATGCGTTTGTGAATGAGTTTAGAGCCCTGCATTATCTTTTTAAATGGTATTATTGTCAACACAAACGTTATGTAAAGGGAGAGACCTTGAGCCGCCAGCTTTTTAAATCAACTGCCATTGTGGGCAGTATGACGCTTATTTCCCGTGTTCTGGGGTTTGTGCGTGATATGTTAATTGCACGAATTTTTGGTGTCGATGTTGCAACCGATGCCTTTTTTGTGGCTTTTAAAATACCCAATTTTTTACGGCGCTTATTCGCAGAAGGCGCGTTTGCCCATGCTTTTGTGCCGGTTTTGGCGGATTACAAAGAACAGGGAAGCAAAGCCGCGTTAAAGTTGTTTATTGATAGAACGGCGGGGACACTGGCGTTGGTATTAATGTTGATGACATTAATAGGTATGGTGACTGCACCGTTGCTTATTTTGTTATTGGCACCCGGTTTTGCATGGCAAGGTACACAGCACGAACTGGCCGTGCTTATGCTAAAAATCACCTTTCCCTATTTGCTTTTTATTGGCTTGGTTGCTTTTGCCGGCGGCATTTTAAATGCGCATGGCAAGTTTGCTGTTCCGGCCTTAACCCCTGTTTTTTTGAATATTTGCATGATTGCCGCGGCAATCTGGCTTGCTCCCTTAATGGATGAGCCGGTTGTGGCCTTGGCGTGGGGTGTTTTTGCAGCGGGTGTCGTGCAATTATTGTTTCAGATTCCGGCGTTAATGCGTCTGGGGTTGATGCCACGGTTTAGAATGGGGTATAAGGACCCCGGTGTAAAAAAGATTATTGGCCTCATGTTGCCCGCTATTTTTAGCGTATCAGTCACCCAGATTAATTTGTTGCTGGATACCCTGATTGCCTCGTTTTTAACGGTGGGTAGTGTCTCCTGGCTTTATTATTCGGATCGTTTGGTAGAGTTTCCGTTGGGAATATTGGGGCTTGCACTGGGAACAGTGATTTTACCCGGTTTGGCAAAAAATCATGCAGCGGAAGATACGGTGGCGTTTTCAAATTCACTGGATTGGGGCTTGCGTCTGGTTTTTTTGATAGGTATGCCGGCGACAATTGGCTTGCTGTTACTGGCTGAACCGATGTTGTCAACGCTGTTTCAGTATAATGAATTTAGCTTGCAAGATGTGCATTATGCAGGGCTTAGCTTAAGAGCTTACGCGATTGGTTTGCTGGGCTATATCTTGATAAAAGTGCTGGTGCCGGGATTTTCTGCACGTCAGGATATGAAAACGCCCGTTCGCTATGGCTTTTACGCTATGATAGCCAGTCTGGTTTTAAATGTAGTACTGGTTTTTCCTTTGGCTCATGCAGGGCTGGCTTTGGCAACCTCGCTGGGGGCTTTTTTTAACGCGGCTTTACTGCTGAAAAAATTATGGCAAGAAAAAGTCTATCAACCTGCCAGTGGGTGGGGGCTGTTTTTTATCCGTGTGTTGCTGGCGAGTGCCGCGATGTCTGCCGCCTTGTATTATTGGGTTGACGCGAGCTGGTGGAATCAGTGGAGTTCGGGTGAGCGGGTTATAAATTTGCTTAAGTGGATATTGATAGGGCTGGTTATTTACACGGTGACATTAGTGCTGACGGGGTTGCGATTACGGCATTTGACAGTCGTACAAGGCAAAGGCGAGAATAAAACCCTACCCGTTACCTAAGCTTATAAACGGTGTTATCGATTGTCCATTATTGATGACTGCCCCGTTTAACCGTTTCACATGATAGAATAAAAGTTTTTGTATCATCAAAAGGATCATGCATTTAATTAGAGGATTATCCCATTTAGAGCCGTTCAAAAACGGTTGCGTACTGTCCATAGGTAATTTTGACGGTTTGCATTTAGGTCATCGGGCGGTGATAAAAAAGCTGGCTGAACGCGGTGAAGCACTGGGGTTGCCGGTGGTGATTATGACTTTTGAGCCGCAGCCGTTGGAATATTTTCTGGGCGATAATGCGCCTTCGCGCTTGATGTGTTTGCGTGAAAAAGTCATTGAGTTTACCAAGTTACCTGTTGATAACTTATTAATGGTGCGCTTTAATCGCTATTTTGCCAACTGTGACGCCGAGCAGTTTATTGATGATATTTTAATCAATAAATTAAACGTCAAGCATCTCGTGATCGGAGATGATTTTCATTTTGGCAAGGCAAGGCGGGGTAATTTTGCCATGCTTAAGGAAAAGGGCAAGCTCTACGGTTTTAGTGTTGAAGATACCGGCTCCTGCCAAATAGCGGGTCTGCGTATCAGTAGCACCCTTATCAGGGATGCGCTGGGTGCAGGTGATTTGATGCAGGCCGAAAAATTGTTGGGACACTGTTATTCGGTGTGCGGACGGGTGGCTCATGGTGAAAAACTCGGTCGGACGATTGGCTATCCTACCGCCAATATAAAAATGTTTAGAAAAAACACGCCTGTTAACGGCGTATTTGCCGTTACCATGACGGGAATTGATGGTTTGGAATTGGAAGGCGTGGCTAATGTAGGCACAAGGCCCACGGTTGATGGCGGCTCCAAAGTGGTGCTTGAAACTTATTTATTCGATTTTGATAAGGAAATCTACGGACGTTATGTGGAAGTGCGTTTTAAACAAAAAATCAGGGACGAAATACGTTTTCAATCGTTGGAACAACTGAAAGCCCAGATCGAAAAAGATGTCGCTGAGGCTAAAAATATTTTTGCTGAGATTAAAAAATTATGACAATGGATTATAAAAAAACACTAAATTTACCTAATACCGCTTTCCCCATGAAAGGCAATCTGGCGCAACGCGAGCCGGAACGGTTAAAAAAATGGAACGAAGCCGACTTGTATCATAAAATCAGGCAAGCCTTTACCGGACGCCCTAAGTTTATCCTGCATGACGGTCCTCCTTATGCCAATGGCGAGATTCATATCGGTCATGCGGTTAATAAGGTCTTAAAAGACATTATTGTTAAATCAAAAACCTTGAGCGGTTTTGACGCGCCTTACGTGCCCGGTTGGGATTGTCACGGTTTGCCTATTGAATTGATGGTGGAAAAGAAAATTGGTAAAGCGGGCGTTAAAGTATCGCCTGCCGTTTTTCGCAAAGCCTGCCGTGAATATGCAGGCAAGCAAGTCAATATACAAAAAGAAGCGTTTGTTCGCTTGGGTATTTTAGGTGATTGGGACAATCCCTACTTAACCATGGATTATGCTTTTGAAGCGAACATCGTGCGTTCGTTAGGAAAAATCACCCAAAAAGGTCACGTTGTCGCCGGTGCCAAGCCCGTACACTGGTGTACCGATTGCGGTTCTGCCTTGGCAGAAGCCGAAGTTGAATATGAAGACAAACATTCGCCCGCCATCGATGTGCGTTTTCAGGTCGTTGATGAGGACGGTTTTATGGGCTTGTGCCATCATGCGCCCGAGCATGAAGGGCGAGGGGCTTTATCGGTAGTTATTTGGACGACAACGCCTTGGACGTTGCCTGCCAATCAGGGGGTGGCCTTAAATCCCGATTTGGAATACGCCGTCGTGCAATGTGAAACAGAGCGCTTGGTCGTTGCTGAAGCCTTGCTTAAAGACACCATGCTGCGTTATGGCAATAATGATTATCATGTGATAGGTTACTGCAAAGGTTCTGCTTGGGAACACCAGTTATTACAACATCCTTTTTATGATCGGCAAGTGCCCATTATTTTGGGTGATCACGTTACCACAGAAGCCGGTACCGGTGCGGTGCATACTGCGCCAGGTCATGGACAGGACGATTATATCGTCGGTCAGAAATACGGTTTGCCTATTGATAATCCGGTCGGTGCTGATGGCGTATTTTTGCCAAATACAGAAATCTTTGCCGGTGAGCATGTCTTTAATGCCAATGCCCATGTCTTGGAAGTGCTGGAATCCTTGGGTAAACTGGTTCATCAACAAGCTATTTTGCACAGTTATCCGCATTGCTGGCGCCATAAAACGCCAATTATTTTTAGAGCGACACCGCAATGGTTTATCTCTATGAATCAAAACAAATTGCGCGAGCAGGCCTTGGCTGAAGTCAAGCGTGTCAACTGGGTTCCCGAATGGGGGCAGGCGCGTATAGAAAGCATGATAGAAGGTCGTCCGGATTGGTGTATTTCGCGCCAACGCACTTGGGGCGTACCGATTACGTTTTTTATCCATAAAGAAACCCGCGAACTGCATCCCCGTACCGGTGAGTTGATTGAACAAGTTGCCAAACGGATTGAAGAAAAAGGTATCGAAGCTTGGTTTGAACTGGAGAAAGAAGAGTTGCTGGGTGAAGAAGCGGCTGATTACGAAAAAATGACCGATACCCTGGATGTCTGGTTTGATTCAGGCGTGACTCATGCCTGCGTACTGGATAAACGCGAGCAATTGACGTTTCCTGCCGATTTGTATCTGGAAGGTTCTGACCAACATCGCGGCTGGTTTCAATCGTCATTATTGGCATCAACCGCCATGAACGATGTAGCGCCTTACAAAGCTGTTTTGACACATGGGTTTACCGTTGACAAAAACGGCGAAAAAATGTCCAAATCCAAAGGCAATGTTATTCCGCCACAAGCCGTTATGAAAAATCTGGGTGCGGACGTATTGCGCTTATGGATTGCTTCGACTGATTATCGTAGCGAAATGCGCGTATCTGATGAAATTCTGGAGCGTACTTCCGACGGTTACCGCCGCTTAAGAAATACTGCACGGTTCTTGTTATCCAACCTGGATGACTTTAATCCGGCACAGGATCTGATTAATACCGCTGATTTATTGGCCTTGGATCGCTGGGTGCTTGACAGGGCTTACGCCTTGCAGGAAGAAGTTAAAGCCGCTTACGAAACCTATCAGTTTCAACAACTCTTTCAAAAAGTACATCATTTTTGCGTGATTGATCTGGGCGGATTTTACCTGGATATTATTAAAGACCGTCAATACACGGCAAAAGCCGATGGCTTGGCACGACGCTCTGCACAAACCGCCATGTATCATGTGCTGGAAGCCTTAACGCGCTGGTTGGCACCCATTATCAGTTATACCGCCGATGAAATCTGGCAATATATGCCGGGTGAGCGCAGTGAATCGGTATTTCTGGAAACTTGGTATCAAGGCTTGGTTAAGCTGGATGACAGTGCGCCGATGAATCGCGAATTCTGGCAAAAAGTCATGTCCGTAAAAACTGCCGTTAGTAAAGAGCTGGAAAAAAGTCGCGGTAAAGGTGACATAGGTTCTTCTCTAAATGCTGAAGTCGAGCTGTATTGTAATGCCGAGTTTTTTGATGCCTTAAAGCAGTTGGCCGATGAGTTGTATTTTATTTTTATCACCTCCAATGCGTTTCTTATCGCTGAACAGTTTACCCCTGAAGATGCCATTCAGACTGAGCTTGAAGGCGTTAAATTAAAAGTGCTTGTTTCCAAACATCAAAAATGTGTACGCTGCTGGCATCAACGGTATGACGTGGCTGAACATGCCGAACATCCGGAGTTATGTGGTCGCTGCATTGAAAACGTAGCAGGCGCGGGTGAACACCGACATTATGCGTAATTTTAGTATGTTGAAATGGTTAGGGTTATCGTTATTTGCAATACTGTTGGATCAGGGAACCAAGCTGGCTATAGACAGCTCCATGAAGCTTTATCAGTCGATTCCGGTTTTGCCGTTTTTTAAATTGACCTACGTACATAATACCGGTGCAGCGTTTAGTTTTTTAAGTGAAGCGGGCGGTTGGCAACGCTGGTTTTTTGCAGGACTTGCGCTGGCTATTAGCTGTGGTATAGCTGTTTGGTTGGCTCGTCTCAAACAGCATGAGACTTTGCTGGCCGTGGCCTTGTCGCTGGTGTTGGGCGGCGCGATTGGTAATCTGATTGATCGATTGGCTTATGGTTACGTTATCGATTTTCTGGATGTTTATTACCAAACCTGGCATTGGCCGGCGTTTAATATTGCCGATTCCGCAATTACCTTGGGTGTTATTTTAATGCTGTTGGAATCATTCGGCTTGGTAAAGTCGAAAGATACGGCGGAATAAATAATTAATTGATAATCCGGGTAAGTCTTCAAAAACCTTAAAAGATTATCACCGCGAAGACACGAAGAAAGAAAACTTCGTGTCTTCGTGGTGAAAAAAAGCTTAGTAGATTGGCGGCGGGCAATGGATATTACGTTGGGTTTTG
>CAIUYS010000686.1 GCA_903903365.1 uncultured Methylococcaceae bacterium | reverse complement strand
GGCGTGGTCCGAACATATCGAAGCGGGCTACAGTTTTGACCTCCCGATGTCCCCTCACTTTGATATAGAATACGATTGGGCCAGTGGCAGCAAAAGCTCCGTATACACCAACGGCTCAAACGATGGCCGTTTCGATCCGCTGTATGGCGCATCAGATATTGATTTTGGCTCTACGGGTATTTATTCTGCCTTCCAACGTAGCAACATCAATTCACCCAGCTACCGGTTTAGTTTCGCGCCCCGTTCAGATGTCACCGTATTATTGCAACAACGCTTAATCTGGCTGGCTTCAGCAGGCGATTGTTGGGGCGGCGGCTCCTGTTCATCCACTGTTTCACCCGGTTTTGTGGGTAATACCCATGGCACAAGCGGCAGTTATGTGGGTAATCAACTGGGGGCCTCGAGTCGTTACACTTACAACAGCAGCTTATACTTTGAGGCAGGATGGTTTCATTTATTTAAAGGTCAGTTTGCTACGTCAGCTGTATCAACGGCAAGCGTAACCAATAATACACCGACGACAAAAAAACCGGGCGATACAACGCCGGGCGGTGATACCGATTATTTCTATGTGCAAAGCCAATTCAGGTTTTAAAAAAACACGTCCAACTTATCAAGGCCATTTTAAAAGGAAGCATTTTTATGTTTAAAAAAATTTCATTAAGCTTATTTTTAACGGTACTGTTATTGGCAGACAGTCAATCCGGCTCAGCAGCGACCACGTTGGTCGCCGTTGCGGCCAACTTCAGCAAACCCATGACGGAAATTGCCGCAGAATTTGAAAAAGCGACCGGACACAGCGCCCACTTATCATTTGGTTCATCGGGTAAATTTGTTTCGCAACTGGAAAATGGCGGCCCTTTTGAAGTGCTGTTGTCGGCTGATGAAAAAGGGCCGCAAAAACTGGAACAAGACGGTCTGACTGTCCCGAATACTCGTTTTGTCTACGCGCTGGGCAGACTGGTTTTGTGGTCCGCAACCTCTGGCTATGTCGATAACGAAGGTAAAATTTTGACAGCCGGCGGCTTTAAACATCTGGCCTTGGCCGATCCAAAATTGGCACCTTACGGAGCGGCAGCCGTGGAAGTATTAAAAAAGCAGGGGCTGTTCGATAAATTACAACCTTTGTTTGTACAGGGTGAAAACATCGCCCAAACGTATCAATTTATTAGTACCGCTAACGCCGAATTGGGCTTTGTTGCTTTATCACAAGTGATTGAAAACGGTAAAATTGGGAGCGGTTCAGGCTGGATTATCCCCGACAATGACCATGCACCCATCCGCCAAGGTGCCGTTTTAATGAAGAAGGGCGCTGAAAATCCCGCTGCACCGGCTTTGCTAAATTTTTTAAAATCCGCACCGGCATTGGCTATTATCAAAAAATACGGTTACGATTTACCCCAATAATAACTGACGTTACTTTAAGCTGAAAACAATCACCACGAAGACACGAAGGACACGAAGGACACGAAGGTTTTAAAACGGTACTGATGCCGGTCGGGGTTTGCAACCCCGACCGAAACGTTTGAAGGCTTCTATAGCTTTCAAAACGTGAGTGACAGGGTTGCAAACCCTGTCACGCGTCAGTGGTTTATTCCAGGCAGGTGACGTCAAATAATATAAAGAGCCGCTTATGCTAACTTCTGCCGATCTCGATACGCTTTTTTTAACCTTTAAAGTCGCCAGTTTAGCGACTTTTTTAATGCTGTTGCTGGGCACTCCGCTGGCTTGGTGGCTGGCGCGGACGCATTCCGGCTGGAAAGGTTTAATCAATGCCGTCGTATCGTTGCCGCTGGTGCTGCCGCCAACGGTATTGGGTTTTTATTTGTTGGTATTAATGGGGCCGGCCGGTACTATCGGTCAATTGACCGCTTGGTTGGGTTTGGGGACGTTGCCGTTTACCTTTGCCGGTTTGGTGGTTGCCTCGGTACTTTATTCTCTGCCGTTTGTTGTGCAACCTTTGCAGGCAGCGTTTACCGGCATCGGTGAGCAGCCGCTGGAAGCAGCGGCAACCTTGCGTGCCAGTCCTTTGGATACGTTTTTTAGCGTGGTTGTCCCGCTGGCGAAACCCGGATTTTTGACTGCCACTATTTTAGGCTTTACTCATACCGTCGGCGAATTTGGGGTAGTGCTGATGATTGGCGGCAATATTCCCGACAAAACCCGCGTGGTATCGGTGCAAATTTACAATCATGTCGAAGCACTGGAATACAACGAAGCTCACTGGCTGGCAGGTTGCTTGCTGGCGTTCTCGTTTGCCGTATTACTTGCGCTCTATACCGTATTAAAAACCCAACCTGTTACTCATCCTCTGAAATGACGCAACCGATCACTGCCCGCTTCCAACTTAACTACGGCGACTTTGTATTAGATGTCGACTTACAACTTCCCGGCACCGGCATTAGCGTGTTGTTTGGCCATTCCGGTTCGGGTAAAACCACGTTGTTGCGTTGCATTGCAGGTCTGCAACACGCGCAGCAAGGCTTTCTGGAAATTAATGGCAAAGTCTGGCAGGACAGTGAGAAAAACCTGTTTTTGCCTACCCATAAACGGGCCTTGGGTTACGTGTTTCAGGAAGCTAATTTGTTTCCTCAATTGACGGTAGCAGGAAACTTACAATTTGGTTTGAAGCGAATAGCTAAAAAACCGGATGCTATCGATCTTCAGCACATCCTGGAATTGTTGGGTATCGAGCATTTACTCAAGCGTATGCCGGATCGATTGTCGGGTGGCGAACGACAGCGAGTTGCCATCGCCCGTGCGTTGGCACTTAATCCGGAAATATTATTAATGGATGAGCCGCTGGCATCATTGGATTTTAAGCGCAAACAAGAAATTCTGCCGTTTTTAAATCGCCTGCATCAAACGTTAAATATTCCGGTTTTGTATGTTACCCACTCTCAACAAGAGGTTGCCCAACTGGCGGACACGCTGGTTATTCTTGAGGGCGGTAAAGCACTGGCATCAGGGCCTTTGTCGGAAACGCTGAGTCGACTCGATGTATCGCTCGCGCAAGAGCGGGATGCCACCGCAGTGTGGTCGGTCACCCTTATCGAACATGAAACCGACTACCATCTCACCCGTGTTGCTTTTGACGGCGGCACACTGAGCCTCCCCATGATTGATGCGGCGCTTGGCACCTCGTTACGGGTGCAGATTTACGCCCGCGATGTCAGTATTGCCCTTGAAGCACCCATCGCCACCAGTATTCTTAATGTCCTGTCGGCCACCATCACCGGCCTGACTGATGATCGGGGAGGGCAGAGTGTAGTGCGTTTACAGGTGGGTACTCTGGTGCTGTTGGCGCACATCACCCGCAAATCGGCACTGTTGCTTAATTTACAAATTGGCAAGGCGGTTTATGTACAGATCAAAGGGACGTCGATATTGAATTAATAGTACACGGCACTGACAAAGTTTCTCAAGCTAATCTGGCGTAGCTTCAACTGAAGCGTGACGGGGTTTGTAACCCCGTTACACACGTTTTAGCCGGCCTGAGCTAAACAGCTAACCATATCAAACGCAAACTTTTTTAATAACGGTAAATACCAAACGTTTGGGGCGGGGTTGCAAACCCCGACCAGCATTGTATTTACTCTTTTAAAATCCGTGTCAATCCGTCTTATCAGTGTCATCCGTGTTCTATTTATTTATAAATACTCACGCTCTACCCCGCTTGTTGCCGGAGTTTTATGGC
>CAIUYS010000685.1 GCA_903903365.1 uncultured Methylococcaceae bacterium | reverse complement strand
CCGACTAGTGCGCCAACCGAACACGTTCTGGACTCACATTAAGGTATAAAAGATACATTGCCGGACTCAATGTCGGCAATGTATCGATTAACACATGACTATAAAAAATAAAAATATTTTAACGGCAGTGGTTTTGGTGGCAATCGCCTTGATTCTTTATATGTTTGCTGTGGCACAAGCTGTTTCACCATGAGCGATAACGTCAGCAAGAAAAACCTTAAGTTGGCGCGAACGTTGCTGTTGGTTGCAGTGGCCATGTTTGGCTTTGGTTACGCGTTGGTTCCCATTTATGATGTTTTGTGTGAATGGAAATGGATAGAAAGAGATAGGCCTGATGATATTAAAAAAGTCCCGGAAGTTGCTTATAAAGTCGATTTGAGCAGAGAAATTACCGTAGAATTCATGACGACACTGAATGAATCAACGCCTATGGAGTTTCATGCAGAAAAAAAACAATTAAAAGTGCATCCGGGTGAATATTATACGGTCAATTTTTATGCGACCAATAAAACTGAAAAAGACCTGCTGGCCAGAGCCATTGCCAGTTTTTCGCCTGCTGTAATAAGTACTTATTTTGAGAAAACCGAGTGTTTTTGTTTTTCGGAACAAGCTTTTAAGGCTCGGGAAACTAAAACGTTGCCAATGCGTTTTGTAATTAATCCGGAAATACCGGAGCAATACAAAACCATTACACTGTCATACACATTTTTCGACAATACTGAAAAATCAGTAAAAAAATAAAAGGGGAATTTTATGTCTACAAATACCGCTTATTACATACCGCATAAAGCGACTTGGCCTGTCATTGGTACGGCTGGTTTGATGATTATGCTGGCTGGATTTGCAAACTATTTAAATGGCTCGTCAATTGGCCCTACGCTAATGGTGATAGGTCTGCTTGTTTTTATTGTCATGTTGGTGGGTTGGTTTACTTTGCAGGCAAAAGAAAGTGAAACAGGCATGTATAACCATGATGTAGGTATTTCTTACCGCATGGGTATGATGTGGTTTATTTTTTCTGAAATCATATTTTTTGCGGTATTTTTCGGCACGCTTTGGTACACACGTAACTTATCAGTACCTTGGTTGGGTGGTGAAGGCGCCAAAGCAGCAACCAAAGAAATATTGTGGCCTGCTTTTGAAGCCGTCTGGCCAACTAACGGCCCCGGAAAAGTAGGCGGTGAATTTGAGCCCATGGGTGCTTGGGGTTTGCCATTTTTGAATACCTTGATTCTGTTAACCAGTGGCGTTACCTGTACTTGGGCACATCATGGCTTACTTGCAAAAAATCGCGATCAGTTGATTAAAGGCTTAATGGCGACTGTTGCGCTGGGTTTTTTGTTCGTCACTTTTCAAGCTATCGAGTATCATGAAGCTTATACTGAAATGGGCTTGACTTTGGGCTCGGGTGTTTATGGTTCTACATTTTTTATGTTAACAGGCTTCCACGGTTTCCATGTTTGTGTGGGCGCTATTATTTTAAGTGTGGTTTTGTTCCGTACTACCCAAGGGCATTTTACACCGGAAAATCATTTTGCTTTTGAAGCAGCCGCCTGGTACTGGCATTTTGTTGACGTAGTTTGGTTAGGTTTGTTTGTGTTTGTTTATTTAATGTAGCAACACATTTTCTTCCAAAAAAAGCGCTGCCTAACAACAGGCAGCGCTTTTTTTTTGTCGTGATGGTTGGCTATTTGCTGGCTACCAACTTTAGACGGGAAAAGTAAAAAGGCTTAACTGTCAATACGGTTAACTTAATGATAAAGCATTAAAAGAGACCGTTCGCTGAGCGGAGTCGAAGCGAGTTGTCCGCTTCGACTCCGCTCAGCGAACGATTTAACCTTAAACTGT
>CAIUYS010000684.1 GCA_903903365.1 uncultured Methylococcaceae bacterium | reverse complement strand
GCGATTGAACGTTGTGTGGCATGGGTTTTAACAAATTCCCTCATACGATGAATTATCCGGCCCGCTCTTAACGCTTGTTGCTGGGTTTTATGCAAAATCTCCGAGAGCTTTTCCAGATCAGGCTTTTCAGCTTTAATAAGGTTTAATCTGACTTGCGTATAGGTGGTAACAGCCGTCAGGGGCTGGTTAACTTCATGGGCAATGCCTGAAGCCATTTCTCCCATCAGTCCCAGTCGGGTGACATGGGAGAGTTGATTTAGATGTTCCTTGTCTTGTTGTTCCTGATGTTTGCGTAAACTGACATCTCGAACAATAGTCGTAAAATAGTGGGCATTGTCGATTGAATACTCCGCTATGGACATATCCAGCGGCACCACTGAGCCATTTTTATGAAGACCATCAATTTCCTGAATTTGACCACCCGGTTTAACGGTATCAAGGAGGTTGAAATGCCCTGACGGAATGAGATTGCTAATGCCGCACCCCACCAGTTCTTCGGGTTTATAGCCAAAAATAGTTTCTACAGCGGCATTGGCCGATATGATATTGTTGTTGGACATATCAACCGTAATAATGCCCTCTACCGACGCATTAAAAATGGAGTCGAGCTTGGCTTCCATTAGTTTGCGTTCGGTGACGTCGGTAACAAAGCCGTGCCAGAGTGTGGCACCGTTTGCTTCCAGCTCTGGTACGGCGTTGCCGAACAGCCAGCGTACAATACCGTCATCAAATTTGACCCGAAATTCATGGCACCACGGGCTTAAGTCTTGTGCGGATTTCTTGATGGAGGCTTTAACGTTGCTGAGGTCGTCCGGATGAATAAAAGTAAATACTTTGGACGCATCTTTGCGGACTTCTTCCGGGCTAATTCGGAATATATCCTGAATGCCCTCACTGGCAAAAGGCAAGCAGGAGCTACCATCGGGATGCAAACGATATTGGTAAACCATTCCCGGCAGCCGGCTGGCAATTTTCTGGAGGCGGTCGAAAGCTTCTTGCTGGGCCAGTTGCGCTATTTTTCGTTGTTCTATCTCAGCTTGCAGTTGCTTGGCAGTGGGTAAGGACAAGGCTTGGGGAACAATCCACAGCATTAATGCAGCGGTGACAAGCGAGATAATGGCTGTAAAAGCTTTAAGCAAGCCATCCAGCCAATATAAAGGTATCCATATCGTAATGGCCGACAGTAAATGCGTGGTGCCGCAAGCGATAATAAATCCCGCAAACAGGACTCCCAGCCACGGATAGTGTATATCTTTACGTTGCCGGATAAAATAGACAATAGTAAAAGGAATGGAATAATAGGCAAGCGTAATCAGTATGTCCGAGCTGACGTGTAGCCAAAGTAATACAGGGCTCCACGACAGGCAATAGCCATGTGGAATAAGGTCTTTAATACCCAAAAGGTCAATCAGTGCTTGCATGTGTCAGTTGAATTGGCGGCTTATTAATAGTTGGTTTACAATGAATCCGTTAAGGAAATTTTTATAACAATAAATCAAGAGGTAATTTCATGAAAATGTTCGTTAAGTTAATCGCTATGTTGGCACTGGTTTCTTTAAGTCAGGCAAGTTTAGCAACTGATCCTGTTGAAAAGAAACCTGAAATGACAATGGATCATGCCATGGATGAATCAAAAATGATGGAACATTTAAAAATAAGGCAGGAAGAGATTTTAAAGATGCATGATCTTTCCAATAAAATTCTTGCAGAAACTGATCCAAAGAAACAGCAAGCCTTGAAAGATCAACAGCTTGAACTGATTAAAGCGGATCATATTAAAATGATGTCCATGCATCATTCAAAAATGATGAATATGGCTAAATAAACAGTTAAGTAGTCTCAACGAAGACCTGCAGGACACGACGAAATAAAACGTCGTGTCCTTTATTTTTTTTCGCAGTGTACACATTTTTTATTGGCAATGCGAAATATTAGTTACTCTATTATATTAATCTACGGTTTTCAGATTGTATTTTCTTACCCGGTAGCGTAGCGTTTCCCGGGTTGCACCTAGCGCTCTGGCGGCTCCGGTCAGATTGTTATCGGCTCGTTCCAGTGCCGTTTTAATGATAAACCGATCCATATCATCCAGTGCCATACTGCCATCCAACGGTAAAAAAATACCTTGTTCACTTGATTTTGCTTGAGAGTGGCTATCGATCCCTGCAAAGCGAAGATCCCGATCACTTAAGCCGGCCTGGGAATGCTGCCCCGGCAATTGCAGCCATTGTCCCGGAAAGGTTGCGCCGTCAGAAAATAATACACAGCGTTCAATCACATTGCGCAACTCCCTGACATTACCCGGCCAGTGATGCGCTTTAAGCTTGTTCCATACTTCATCAGGAATATCTTTTACTTGCCGTCCGGCTTTGGCATTGTATTCAGCAACAAATAGCGGCACCAGCTCGTCAAGATCTTCAACGGCTTCACGCAGTGGCGGTAAAATCACTTTAAACACGCTTAAGCGATGATATAAATCAGCGCGAAAACTGCCCTCCTGAGCCATTTGTTCCAGATCACGATTACTGGCCGCAACTATCTGCACGTCAACACTGATCTCTTTTTCGCCGCCCAAGCGCCGCACTTTGTGATCCTCGATGGCTTTAAGCAACTTGGCTTGTAAATCCAGCGGCATTTCACCTATTTCATCCATAAACAAGGTGCCGCCATCGGCTTGTTCCAACAAACCACGATGACGTCCCGACGCGCCGGTAAAGGCGCCGGGTTCATGACCAAATAACTCGGATTCCAATAGTTCTCGCGGCAATGCGGCACAATTGACTTCAATCATCGGTTGTTGGGCGCGAGGGCCGCCGTAGTGCAGGATACGTGCGGTTAAGCCCTTGCCGGTGCCACTTTCGCCGCCGATAATCAAGGCACTGAACGGTACTTGCGTTAGTTTTGCCAGTAACTGCCTGATTTCTTGCGCTTGCTGGCTATGCCCCAAATAAGCGTCCGGTGAGTAACGCCGATGACCTTGCTTGGTTTGATCAATAACCCGACGCTGAATAGATGCACTGCGCGTAGCACTGGTTACGACCAGGTCGAGACGTTCCAAATCACAGGGTTTTTCCAGAAAATCATAAGCACCCAGACGCAGCGCCCTGACTGAATCGGGCACACTGCCGTAACCGGTTAAAAACATCCATTCGGCATAGTTGACATGTTTTTTCATCGCTTCCATAAAGTCCAGTGCGTTACCATCCGGCAAGTTCATATCCGAAAGTATCAGTAGCGGTTCCAGGCGATTTTTAAGCAGTAACGTTTTGGCTTTCTCTAAGGTGTCAGCCAATACGACATCCCAGCCTTGTGCCCGGTAGTGACGAGAAAGCTCGGTACCCAGCAGTTTTTCATCTTCAATGATGAGGAGTGTTTCTATCATGATTTATTTCCAGGCAAGCATTCTTTCGGTAATAGCACGGTAACACAAGCGCCATGCGGTTGTTGGTTACCCAGTTTAATGGTTCCACCCACGTCTTTGACAAAACGCTGCACCATTGCCAAGCCCAGGCCGGTGCCACCCTGACGACTGGTGCGGAAGGGGCGTATGCCGTAGTTAAGCAGGTCTTGGGAAAATCCGGGGCCATTGTCAAAAACATCAATGCGTAAGCCGTGGGCTTCAATGCGTGCTTTGATGCGGATTAAGCCGGGATTGCCTTCCAGGGCATCGGCGGCATTGAGTATCAAATTTAATAAAGCCTGACGGATGCCGCTCTCGGGCAAATGTACCGGCAAGGTGTTTGGCGTATCACCGTTCAGCTCTATGGATTCGGTGATTTGGTAGCGGGTTAAGGTCAGTAAATCGCAAATGAGTGTGGACATATCAAAATCAGTCGCTGTTTCAGGTGAATGACGGCTTTGATCGAGCATATCGTTTAGCAATCTCGCCAAGCGCTTTAGCTCGCTACTAATTAAATCCATTCTTTCGCATTGGTTTTGATCATCAATTTCACGGCGTAAATTGTTAAAAGCCATCTGAATGCCCGCCAGTGGATTACGTATTTCATGGGCTAATTCAGCGGCAACTTCACCAATGGCCGCCAAACGTTCAGCTCTCGCCAGGCTATATTGTTGTTCCAAAAGGGCTTGCGTGGCTAATCGGACTTCCCGTTGCAAGGATTGCGCAAACAAGCGCTTGGCTTCTTCCAGTTCGGCGAGATGTATCACCAACGCGTTATAGCTGTTAAAAACCGGAAATAGCAAAGGATCCAGATGGTTTGTGGTTATCGGCGTGTAGTTTTCTTCAGTCAGTCGTTCCAATAACTGCCTCAGGTCATTAAGCGGATGCAAAATTCGATAGTTTAAAAACAGCATCGCGCCTAATAATATCAAGGTAAAAGTAACCAAGGCGATGTAGAGTTCGGTTTGGGTATCAAAGTTGATATCTTCCAGTAATGTTTCCCGTCGCAAGCCTTCTTCATCCAGTGTCTGGCTCATGACTTCAAGCGCCTGTATCAAACGGGTGTTTTTTTCTGACTTGTCCAGCTTGCTCACATTAGCGAGAAGACTGCCGACCGTTTTCAGGCTTTCTTTGGTAGCCGGTAATAAATAGCGATTATCAGCTATTAACGTCTGCATTTCATTCAGGGTTTTAG
>CAIUYS010000683.1 GCA_903903365.1 uncultured Methylococcaceae bacterium | reverse complement strand
CTTCAATGAAACGCCAAAATGCTGATAAAAATCCCGGTCTTCGGAAGCAAGCAGACCTTTAATCAGAGAGTCCGGCGCTTCTTCCAGTTTGATGAGCACCCGATCTTCTTTAATCGTGGGATAAAAACTGCCAATTTGCACAGGATCCATACGGACAATGGCAACATCCTCAGATTTTGTTATGTCCGTAATGGATTCTATGCCTATATCGGTAAAGCTCAGCGACATCTGTATGCTGGGTTGATGTTGATCCCAAAAAGCAAAATCACGCGTTTTTACACTAATTTGTGACCCTTCTTTAAAGTAGGTTCCTTCTACTGATAACTCGGCATCTTGTCGGTAATGCAGCATGTTTAACAAGGCTTCAAATTTTTCAGGAGGCAAGGCATAGCCAGCATAAAGCTCAACCGGATTGGCGTAAACACGTGCAGGAATAGCCCAGCGTTTGCCCTCAAATTGATTACGAACGTTATAATCCAGATAGCCCAGATAACTGATAAACATAAACAAACCGACTGCTGAAAAAATCAGCAACAGGTTTCTAAACCAATGATTGCCTGATTTTTTTACCGGTTTTTTGTTGCCGTATCGGGAGCCGCGCCTGCTTGTTTTTTCTGCCATAGCCTTTTATAAATTAATTATTTAAATCATCATCCCTATATTCTCTCCATTATACATAAATCAGGATGACGGGATTCAGTAACCATGACTGTAACGCTATAAAATGAACATTAAATGAACAGCCTTGGCGAGCTCTCATATATCAACTTAAGCCTGAACAGTATGAATAGACGATGGCATTATTATTTTACATGGTTAAAACAATTTTTCCGGTGGCATGGCCGGCTTCGATTAACTGATGGGCAGCAGCCGCTTCTTTTAAGGGTAACTGCTGACTGACATGCAGCTTTAAAAGGCCTTTATCCGCCCATTGTGCGCATTGATTTAAAATGTCGACATGTTTGTCCCGGGCTTCAGGCAGGTCTCTTAGCATCGGTGTTAACATCAACTCAAAACCAATCAGTAAATTACGCATTCTGGCTTCGCTCAGGTTCAACTCACCCGGATCCAGCAAAGTTATCAAGCGTCCAAAATGAGCAGTCGCGGCGATACTTTCCTTAAACACCTCTGCGCCCACCGTATCAAAAACCAGATCAGCACCTTTGCCGCCGGTAAGTTCATTGACTGCATCGGCAAAACCGTTTGGCGTATAAATAACAGCCTCATCAGCGCCCAGGCTTTTTACAAAGTCAGCCTTTTGTTCAGAACTTACTGTAGCAATGACTCTGGCACCTTTCAATTTAGCCAATTGTATCGCCACATGCCCAACACCGCCTGCCCCCGCATGAATCAATACCGTTTGTCCGGCCTGCAAACCGCCTCTATCAAACAAAGCGCCCCATGCAGTAATTAATACCAAGGGCGCCGCAGCCGCTTCAACAAATGAAAAAGTCTTTGGACTCAAACTAACCCAGCGTTCATCAAGCACGGTATATTCGGCATAATTGCCTTGTTCGCGACCCAGTCCGCCATTACAAAACCAGACCTGATCGCCAACCTTAAATTGACTGACACCAACACCCGTTTCGACAACGATGCCGGCACCATCACACCCCAATACCGCAGGTAACGGTTGGTCATAAAACACGCCATGACGTCTGACTTTTGTATCGACCGGATTAACGCCTGCCGCTTGCAGTTTAACTTTAAGTTCTGTTGCAGTTGAAATTTCAGGTTCTTGTAGTTCCTGACAGGTTAAAACATCCGCTTCGCCAGCGGCTGTCATTAGAATTGCTTGCATGTTTAGATTCCTTATTTTGGTTGCTATCAATCTGCCAGCCATTGCTGGCGATAATCCTGATAGGGAGTGTGTTTCAATTTTTTTATTTGCCGGTCTTGATAAGCATAAATATCCGGTAGATTATAGCCATTAAAGCGGTTGGCTTTAACCAGACTGTACGCGCCAACATTTTTAAAAACCAGTTTATCGCCAACTGCCAAGGGTTTATTAAAACAATATTCCCCGAACACATCACCCGCCAAACAAGTGCTGCCAGCTAAAATAGCCGGGTAGTTTCCCTTATGATCGTGTTCATGACATTCAGGCTGACGCTGATATTCAAACACTTCCGGATTATGATTAACCGAGGTATCCAGTATGGCAATGGTTTTACCGTCACTGACAAAACAGTCAATAACCGTGGACACTAAATAGCCGGCATGGCCAACGACCGCTTTGCCCGGCTCAATATAAACGTCAAGATTAAAGTCTTTTTTTAACTGATTTACCAAGTCAATAAACGGGCGGTGATCTTTAATTTGATCAAACAGATAACCACCGCCCAGATTCAGCCAGTCCAGTTGAGCCAAGCTTTTACCAAAATAACTGCGCAGTTTTTCTACCGTTTTAATTAACGGCGTCAAGTCGATTGCAGAAAAAACGTTATGGATATGCAATCCTTTAACCTGATCAAGACAAGACGATTGCCACAATTCATCAATATCAACACCCAATTTTGAATAGGGTCGACAAGGATCAAAGCGTTCGTCTTTGAGAAATGATAACTTGGGATTAACGCGTAAACCAATGGATGTTTGTACAGGACAAGTCGCCGCAAAGCGCTGATACTGGGTTAACGAATTAAAACTGATATGCGTCAGTAAACGCGCCATAGCCTCCCACTCATCAGGTCTTATCCCTGGCGTGGTTAAATGAATGCCGCCCTGCCCTGCCAAAATCTCGTTAGCCAGTCGCGCTTCAAACAAAGAACTGACCGAAAAACCATCAACAAAGGGTTTTGCCAGCTCCAGAACCGAAGTTAAAGGCAAGGACTTGATTGAATATAAAACCTTACAGCCACACCGATGGCGCAAGGTGTTTAATGCTTTTAAATTGTTAATAATCTCACCGGTATCCAGAACCAATGCAGGCGAGGAAGAAATACTGTCTTTAATATGTTGAAAATCCATTAACCGGAAAACGGGTTACCCTAAAAAATAAGTTGCCCAAATAATACACAGATTAAGCGCATTGGTAAAAAGCAATTTAATTTAAAAGAGTGTAGAACAATTCTAAAATGTATAATCAAAAAATTTAAAGCATTATCCGTTATTATTTTCAAGGAAGCCCCATGTCCTCTAACCATCCCGTTGTACTCTCATTTTCCGGTCACGATCCCAGCGGTGGTGCAGGGATACAGGCAGATATTGAAACGCTGGTGAGTCATCAGTGTCATTCAGCCAGTGTTATTACTGCCTTGACCGAGCAAGATACCCGTAATGTAAAAAAGCTGATTCCACAAAGTCCGGAAAACATTATCAGTCAGGCCAATACCTTGCTGGATGATTTACCTGTTAATGTTTTTAAAATTGGCTTAATCGGCCATCATGAAACAGCCATAGCGATCTATGCGATTTTAAAACAACATCCGCATATTCCGGTTGTTTTTGATCCGGTACTGGCTGCGGGGGGTGGCACCGAATTATCCAATGATAGATTAATTGCCACTATTGTCGATTTATTACTACCCTGCACTACCGTCTTAACACCCAACAGTGAAGAGGCACGCAGGCTTGCAGGCTATGATGAATTGGATGAATGTGGGCTGGAATTACTGGAGCAAGGTTGTGACTATGCACTGATTACCGGCACCCATGAATCGACGCCCTCTGTCAGCAACCAACTGTTTCATGACAACCGTTGCTGGGAAACCTATACCTGGGATCGATTACCTGCCAGCTATCATGGTTCTGGCTGCACCTTGGCTACCAGCATTGCGGCCTTGATGGCGCATGGTTTGGAACCTATCCAAGCGGTTATGGAGGCGCAGGAATATACCTGGAATTCATTAAACAGTGCTTATCAACCGGGTCGGGGTCAGCTTATTCCCAACCGGTTTTTCTGGATGGAGGAAGATACATGAGATTTCCGAAACGCGGACTTTATGCCATTACCCAAACGGATAATAAATCCGGCGATACCATTATTAACGACGTTATTTCTGCGATTAAAGGCGGAGCGGTGATTGTGCAGTACCGTGATAAAAATCCGCTTGATGCCGTTTTTTTGGCCAGCGAACTGGTTAAAATCTGCCATCAGCATCAAGTTCCGTTGATTATTAACGATGATGTTGAACTGGCTGCTAAAGTTGGCGCTGATGGTGTTCATATCGGCAAAGAAGACGGTGCTATTGCGCAGGCAAGAAGACGCTTGGGTGCTGATGCCATCATCGGCGTTTCCTGTTATAACTTTGTCGAGCAGGCGCTGGACGCACAAAACCAAGGAGCGACTTATGTGGCTTTTGGTCGATTTTTTCCGTCTACATCAAAGCCACTGGCGGCACCTGCACACATTGAAACCTTGCGACAAGCCAAGCTTTTATTGACGCTCCCCATTGTCGCCATAGGCGGTATTTTGCCGGAAAATGGTGCGCCATTACTGGCGGCCGGCGCTGATTTTTTAGCGGTTATCGGCGGACTGTTTGAGAGCCAACCTGAACAATCAGCACGCGCGTATAAGGCATTGTTTGAGGATTAATTAAATCTCATTCTGAGTAATAATGGATTCTTTAAACCATGCTTTGGTTAGTTGGATTTCCTTGGAGTGATCAATAATCGGTGCCGGATAGTTGCAGGACTGATGTTTTTTATCCCATTGATGGATGGTTTTCGGTGGCAGCGCTTTAAGTTCCGGTATCCAGTGATAAATATAGTGGCATTCAGCATCAAATTTTTGTTGTTGTAACCAAGGATTAAATATCCTGAAATAGGGCTGTGAATCACAGCCGGTGGAGGCTGCCCATTGCCAATTACCGTTATTGACACAGGGATCATAATCGATCAAATGCTGGGCAAAATAACGCTCGCCCCAACGCCAGCTAACATGTAAATCTTTAACCAGAAAAGACGCCACGATCATTCTCAGTCGGTTGTGCATAAAACCTGTGGCATTTAACTCCCGCATACCGGCATCAACAATCGGAAAACCGGTTCTACCTTCGGCCCAGGCCTGAAAATAATCGCGATTATTATCCCAGTGCAGAGTGGCAAATTTATCCAGAAATGCTCTGCCAAAAACCTGTGGAAAATGATAAGCAATATGAGTAAAAAAATCCCGCCAGTACAATTGCCTTAACAAGGGATGTTCGCTACCCAGCTCTTCAGTAATGGCATAATAAATTTCCCGCACAGAACAGGTGCCAAATTTAAGATGCGCAGAAAGTTTGCTGGTGGTATCCAGCGCAGGAAAATCACGCGTATTCTGATAATCAGCCTGTTTATTGAGCTGATCAAGAATGGCAAGCGCCTGGTTACGTCCGCCTTGAAGGGCATCAGGTT
Organism: uncultured Methylococcaceae bacterium; assembly: GCA_903903365.1. Classification (GTDB taxonomy): domain Bacteria; phylum Pseudomonadota; class Gammaproteobacteria; order Methylococcales; family Methylomonadaceae; genus Methylobacter_C. The sequence continues at coordinate 1,184 of CAIUYS010000683.1, read as the reverse complement.
TGGCTTCCGCTAACAATAAACCCAACTGGTCGATGGTCAATTCAGACGCAGGAGGCAACCAATGGTTATTGGTTAATGCCTGCGGCAAGGCTACAGGAAACTGCCTGGCATTATTGTAAAACGCGGTAAAAACTTTATAAGGTGTTTGGTCGTTTTTAAGCGCATGCTCGGGTTCATTGAGTAGCGCATCGGCCAGAATGTATAAGCTTATCCCCAATTTTTTGCAAACGTCAGCCAACTCGGCATCACGCTGCCTGCTAAACGGCGAGTAATCGCGATTGATAAACACAGCCTGTATGTGCTCCTGCTCAATCACACTACGAATAACTTGCTCAGGCAAGGCATGATAAAGCCCCAGTTTGCCTCCGGCTATTTGCAGTTGCTGCTCAAGGTCGCTTATGGACTGCAACATAAATTGCAATGCCGGTTTGCTTTGATAAGGATGCGATTCTATTTGCCTGGGATCAAAAATGAAGCAGGGTAATACCTGTTGGGAAAGGCGTAGCGCTTCATTAAGTGCGGTATTGTCATGCAAACGCAAATCACGACGAAAAATAAACAGGGAATTTGTGTAGCGGGTCATTGACGGCTCAGGTTATATAAAACGGCACAGTGATTTAATAATTATTCTATCACACGCGCTTTTTGCAGTTGCAAACGTAGCGCTTCCAGTCGTTTTCGATTGACGCCAAAGTCACTATGGCCGGTACGTGAAGCAGAGCGAATATGGATTACTCGCTTTTCAGCATCAAGAATGACGTTGATATCGTCCACAAACCGAAAAACCAGACTGGTAGCTTCTGCATGAAGCGTATTATTGGTTTCATGAGTAATAACCATTCGACTTTGGCTGTTAAGCGCTTGTTTTAACGCTTGCCATGCCTCGCTGGTTTGGCCTTTTATTTTAAAGGGCTCAATGAAATGCTGGGCATCTTGTGCCTGACTGGAAACACAGTTGGGGCTATCCCGGCAAAGTGGCAGGGTTTTTTCTGATGCTGAACTTGCTTGATTTGCTGTATTGAATGTCATAAAAATAATATAAAAAAGGATTTTAAATGTCATAAGTCACGAGGATGCATAAAAATTCTGTAAAAAATATCTCTATAATTTTACATAAATTTCACAAGAGTCAAATTTTTGCATGACTTTACGGTAGCAAAAGGCTAATGTACGCTACCTTTTAT
>CAIUYS010000682.1 GCA_903903365.1 uncultured Methylococcaceae bacterium | reverse complement strand
GAAAAAGCAAAAAGTGTTGTTTTAATGGGCAAGGATGCGGACTTGATAAAACAGGCATTGAATGATTGTGTGCCCGTTTATGCGGCCGATAACATGGCGCAAGCTGTAAAAATTTCCGCCAGTCTTGCTAGGGCCGGCGACAGTGTGTTGTTGTCGCCAGCCTGCGCCAGTCTTGATCAATATAAAAATTATCAAGATAGAGGTGATCAATTTTCCAAAGCCGTATTGGGCTTGCTGGCATGAACAAACGCGCGAAGCCATCACGCATTGGGCGGTTTCATTTTGACCCTTTGTTGCTTGTGGTGACGATGAGTCTATTGCTAATTGGTTATGTCATGGTAGCGTCATCATCATTGCATTTGGGCGTAAAAATGACCGGCAGCAGTTTTTACTATCCGGTCAGACAGTCTTTGCATATAGGTCTTGGGCTGTTTTTAGGGACATGCGTTGCCTTTACCCCTATCCGTGTTTGGGAAAAAGCGGGGCAATCGTTGTTTATAGTCGGTTTATTATTACTGGTGATTGTCCTGATACCCGGCCTTGGGGTGAAGGTTAACGGAAGTACACGCTGGTTGTCGCTAGGCGGCTTGAGGATACAGGTATCAGAAGTCGTTAAATATTTCTCTGTTATTTATATGGCAGGGTATGTAACTCGACATCAGCAATCAATACGGGAATCCGCTTTTGGCTTGATTAAACCGTTAATTTTGTTTTCAGTGGCTAGCGTATTGCTGCTAATGGAGCCTGATTTTGGTTCTGCTGTGGTGATATTAATTATTGCCATGGGTATTATGTTTTTAGCGGGAGCGCGACTATCGCAATTCATTATGCTGCTGTCCTTTGTGGGCGTATTGGCAGGATTATTGGTTTATTTTGAACCGTATCGCATGAAACGCGTGACCAGCTTTATGAATCCCTGGGCGGATGCCAAAGATACCGGTTATCAATTGGTGCATGCGCTTATATCATTTGGACGTGGCGAGTGGCTGGGTGTGGGTTTGGGAAGCGGTATACAAAAATTGTTTTATTTGCCTGAGGCGCATACCGATTTTTTATTTTCAGTAATCGGAGAAGAGCTTGGCTTGCTGGGTGTACTGACGGTTATCGGTTTATTTTCCTTGTTGGTCTGGCGCACGTTTGAGATAGGCATGGCAGCAGAAAAAGCAGGGGAACGATTTTCTGCATTTATTGCTTATGGCTTAGGTATCTGGTTCGGGTTTCAGGCATTCGTCAATATGGGCGTTAATATGGGCATTTTGCCAACCAAAGGACTGACTTTGCCATTAATGAGTTATGGCGGAGGCAGTATGATGATTATGTGTTGCGCGGTTGCGTTGTTGTTCCGTGTGCAAAGCGAAGTGGCTGAGATTAATGCCAACACGCCAAAAGAAAGGTCGAAATGGGCAAGCGTATAGTCATCATGGCTGGTGGAACCGGCGGGCATGTTTTTCCGGCACTGGCTGTCGCAGAATTGTTAAAAGAGCAAGGCTGGCAGGTGAGTTGGTTGGGAACGCAGAAGGGTTTGGAAAGTCGGGTAATTCCAGCCAGCGGTATTGAAATCGATTGGTTATCCGTTGCCGGTGTGCGTGGCAAAGGCTTAACGACAAAAATAACTGCGGTGTTTATGTTGTTAAAAGCTGGTGTGCAGGCCATGAAAATATTGCGCAAGCGTAAGCCGGATGTGGTGCTGGGTATGGGTGGATTTGTTGCAGGGCCCGGTGGGTTGATGGCAAAGCTGTTGGGTTTGCCTTTGGTCATCCATGAGCAAAACCGGATTCCAGGCACCACTAATCGTTTGCTTGCTTGTTTGGCTAATCAAGTATTAGAGGCATTTCCGGGCAGTTTTAATGCAAAAACCAAAGCAAAATGTACAGGAAATCCTTTAAGAAAGCAGTTTCTTACTGTTTTGGAAAATGACCGCCAGCAGACTGAAAAGGAAGTCAGGATATTTGTTTTTGGTGGTAGTCAGGGTGCCCAAATATTAAATGAAACAGTGCCTGAGGCGATTGCTGAATTTCTAAGCACTGGCTTGCAAACACAAGCCGTGCAAATAAAGCATCAAACCGGCGCCGCCATGTTGTCCCAGGTCGAAAGTCGTTATCAGAATTTAGGTATTAAAGCAGAAACCAGTGCCTTTATTGAGGACATGGTGGCGGCTTATCGATGGGCTGATTTGGTGATTTGCAGGGCAGGAGCCATGACGGTCAGTGAAGTTTCGGCAATGGGTATACCTGCTATTTTTATACCGTTACCGAGCGCTATTGATGATCATCAAACGGCCAATGCCCGTTATTTAACAGAAGCTGGCGCAGGACTTCTATTGAGGCAAAAAGATTTGAATCCGGTAACACTGGCTGAACAGATAACAGAGGCACTTAAAAAATTGCCTGCGATGAGCGCTGCTGCAAAACATTGTGCGCGGTTGGACGCAACTGCTGTTGTTGCTGGCTATTGCAGCGCTGAGGCGGAACTATGAGAATTCCGGCCAGTACGCACGCTACATCTACCTTCGGCAATATCGAACGCATCCATTTTGTGGGTGTGGGCGGCACAGGCATGAGCGGTATCGCTGAAGTCTTGTTCAACCTGGGTTATGAAGTGTCGGGTTCGGATATAAAAGAAAGTGCGGTAACGCAAAGACTCGCAGATTTGGGGGTGACTATTACTATTGGACATCAGCGGGAAAATGTTACGAAAGCGGATGTGGTGGTTGCGTCAACGGCCATAGATCGTAGTAATGAAGAAATTGACCAAGCCTATCTTAATAGAACTCCGGTTATTCCGCGTGCCGAAATGCTGGCCGAGTTGATGCGCTTTCGTTTTGGTATTGCCGTCGCGGGTACGCATGGCAAAACCACCACAACCAGTTTAACAGCCAGTATTTTGGCGGAAGGCGGATTGGATCCTACGTTTGTTATTGGCGGGCGTTTAAATAGTGCAGGTAGTAATGCCAAGCTGGGTTTGGGTAATTACTTGGTGGCTGAAGCGGATGAAAGTGATGCGTCATTTTTATACCTCCAGCCCATGATGGCAGTGGTCACCAATATAGACCAAGACCATATGGAAACTTACCAGAACAATTATCAACGTTTAAAAGATACCTTTGTAGAATTTTTACATCATTTGCCTTTTTATGGATTGGCAGTGATGTGTCTGGATGACGAAGGCGTAAGAGAAATTTTGCCGCAGCTATCCAAGCCGGTCGTTACTTACGGCGTTCATGAAGACGCGGATATTCGTGCGGTAGATATTAAACAAGACGGTATGCTGACAACGTTTAGTGTTATTCGCCGAGGGAATTATCCGCAGTTGCAGGTGACGTTAAATATGCCGGGTTGGCATAACATGCTTAATTCCTTGGCGGCTATTGCCGTGGCAACCCGCCTTGCTGTTGCTGATGAAGCTATCGTTAAAAGTCTGGGTGCATTTAAGGGGGTCGGCAGACGTTTTCAGGTTCAGGGTGACTTGGCCATTGATGGCGGCAAGCTAACTCTGGTTGATGATTACGGACATCATCCCCGGGAAATTGCCGCAACCCTGGAGGCCTTGCATCAAGCTTGGCCGGAAAGGCGCTCAGTGATTATTTTTCAGCCGCATCGGTATACGCGAACTCGCGATTTATTTGAAGATTTCGTACAGGTATTGTCGACTGTCGATGTGCTGATTTTGATGGATGTTTATTCCGCAGGCGAAGCAGAAATTGCAGGTGCAGACGGTCGCGCATTAAGCCGTGCCATTCGTATGCGCGCACAAGTTGATCCGGTATTTGTTGATGACTGGCAAGAGCTGCCAAAAATATTGGCGGGCATCGTCAGACCGGATGATGTGATTTTGACGATGGGAGCCGGTAATGTTGGGCAAATTGCTACCCAATTACCCGAATTGCTAACTGAAGCACTTGAGTGTCGGACGTCTTCACCACTGACCCGTTCGATATGAAAGGACGCTTATTAAGCAACGAAAAACTGGCTAAATATACAAGTTGGCGCGTAGGCGGGCCTGCGGATCGGCTTTATATTCCGTTTGATAAGCAGGATTTGTGTGAGTTTCTAGCTGCTTTACCCGCATCAGAACCTCTGTTTTGGATGGGGTTAGGCAGTAATTTATTAGTCAGGGATGGCGGTATCCGCGGCACGGTTATTAATACAAAAGGACGCTTGAAAGAAATGAAGCGTGCCGAAGATGGCTCGGTTTATGTTGAAGTGGGCGTTCCTTGTGCACATGTAGCCCGTTTTTGTGCAGAACAAGGTTTGATGGGGGCCGAGTTTTTGGCCGGAATTCCCGGAACCATGGGGGGCGCTTTAAAAATGAACGCGGGTGCCTTCGGCGGAGTGACTTGGGGCATTGTTAAGCAGGTAGAAGTGATTGATCAGTCGGGCAACATAGCACTTCGATATCCTGATGATTTTGAAGTGGGTTACCGCTCTGTAAAAGGGTTTAAAAACGAATGGTTTCTGAGTTGTCGGTTAGCATTGCCGCAAGGTGATAAGGTGGCCAGTCAGCAAAAAATAAAAGGCTTTTTGGAAACACGGGCAAAAACACAGCCAACTAACCAACCGAGTTGCGGATCGGTATTTAGAAATCCGGAAGGTGATTACGCGGCAAGATTAATAGAATTAACAGGATTGAAAGGGGTTGCGATTGGTGGTGCCAAGGTATCGGAAAAACACGCCAATTTTATTGTAAATACGGGTAATGCCTCCGCAGCTGATATAGAAGACTTAATTTACTTTGTTCAACATAAAGTAAAGGAGCATCAAGGCGTGGAATTGCTGACTGAGGTTTGTATGGTAGGTGAAGTTGAAGTAATGCGAACTGACACGTCTAATCCGGAAAAATTTGGGCGTGTTGCCGTATTAATGGGTGGGTCGGCTGCAGAAAGAGCGGTTTCGCTAAGAAGTGGTAAAGCCGTTTATGATGCCTTAATACGTAAAGGTGTGGATGCTGTTGCTATTGATGTAACGGATAGCCCAATCGGTGCCTTGGCTGGAATAAAAGTGGATCGGGTCTTTAACATCATTCATGGACGCGGTGGTGAAGATGGAGTGCTTCAGGGGGTTCTGCAGGCCATGGGTATTCCTTATACCGGCAGCGGAGTGATGGCTTCTGCATTAACAATGGATAAGCTCAGAACCAAATTATGCTGGCAAGGATACGGATTGGTAACGCCCAAGTGGTGTTTATTGCAGGATGAAAATGATCTGGAGGCCTGTATTGAAAAACTGGGATTTCCGGTTATTGTCAAGCCCGCCCAAGAGGGTTCCAGTATAGGCATGAGCAAGGCCAATTCACGCGACGAGTTGTACAAAGCACTGCAAGTCGCATTGGAATATCGTTGTGATGTTTATGCTGAAAGCTGGGTTACCGGTAAGGAATATACGGTTGCGGTATTGAATGATGAGGCTTTGCCGGTTATTCGTTTGGAATCGCCTCATACCTTTTATGATTACGAAGCAAAATATAATGCGACGACCACCCAATATCACTGTCCTTGTGGCTTGGATCAAGAGCAGGAGTTGTTTTTGCGAAACCTGGCGGTAACCGCGAGTAAGGTAGTGGGCGCAAAGGGATGGGCAAGAGTCGATGTTTTTATTGACGATTCCGGACAGTATCAACTGATTGAAATTAATACCGTACCCGGCATGACAGATCATAGCCTGGTGCCGATGGCGGCTAAACAGGCGGGTATTGATTTTGAAGAATTGGTCTGGCGAGTGTTGGAAACCAGTCTAGGGTAATGAGCAATATAGGCATTAAAATCGGGGTGATCGGATTACTGTTATTGGGTCTGGTTGGAATAGTCGGGTATGAAGCGGTCACGAAATGGCATCTTAGGTCGTTACCTATTAAAAGCGTTTCCATGCCCCTTAAGTACGTGAGAACAGAAGGCGTTTTTCAATATCTTAGTAAAAACGAGGTACAGGTTGTGTTACAGCCATTGGTATTAACCGGTTTTATTGATGTGGACATGCAGGCGATACATGCGGCGGTTGCTACCTTGCCATGGGTAGATACCGTGGCGGTTAAGCGCATTTGGCCTGATGCGATTGACATAAAGGTAAGCGAGAGAAAGCCCTACGCACGGTGGGGCAAAAACAGTCTGATTACTGGGCAGGGTGTGATATTTACACCCAAGAATGTAGACCAGTTTCAGAATATGACAGTATTGACGGGGCCTGAGTCACAGCAAGTCAGGGTCCTGGAAATAATGAAGGGCATTAAAACAGCCTTGGCAGATCAGTCCATGGAATTGGCCGAGTTTAGTGTTAATGACCGATGGGCATGGAAAATCAAGTTGTCAACGGGTCTGGAAATATTGCTGGGACGCAATGAACAATTAAAAAAATTACAACGTTTTTTAAAAACGTTAACCGTATTAAAACAAGAACAGGTTGAGCAAATAGCAGTCGTTGATTTGAGATACCCCAATGGCTATGCAGTCTCATGGAAGCCCGGAGTCCCTGAGATTGATTGGCATGCCATTGCAACCACACCTAATGAATAAACCAACATACGTAAAGGCGATATAGAGTACATAAAATGGCAAAAAAAACAGAGCGTAATTTAATAGTCGGTTTGGACATTGGAACATCAAAAGTCGCGGCTATTGTTGGTGAGCTCACCAGTGATGGCAATATAGAAATCATAGGCATAGGTACTACGCCATCGCGCGGACTTAAAAAAGGCGTTGTAGTTAATTTGGAGTCAACGGTTCATTCCATACAGAAAGCCATTGAAGAAGCTGAGCTGATGGCAGGATGCCAGATCAAGTCGGTTTTTGCAGGTATTGCGGGGAGTCATATCAGAAGCCTTAACTCTCATGGCATTGTGGCAATCAAGGATAAAGAAGTCACGCAATACGATATCGATAGAGTGATTGATTCTGCTCGTGCGGTTGCTATTCCTGCCGACCAGAAAATTTTACATATTTTGCCGCAGGAGTTTGTTATTGATCTTCAGGACGGTATTAAAGAGCCCATCGGAATGTCAGGCATTCGTTTGGAAGCCAAAGTACACATGGTTACGGGTAGTGTTAGCGCCTCGCAAAATATTATTAAATGTATCCGTCGCTGTGGGCTGGAGGTTGAGGATATCGTACTTGAGCAATTGGCATCTTGTAATTCTGTGCTCACAGAGGATGAAAAAGAATTAGGCGTTTGTTTAATTGATATTGGCGGTGGCACAACGGATATTGCCATTTTTGTTGAAGGTGCCATTAAGCATACTGCTGTTATACCGATAGCCGGAGATCAGGTGACTAACGATATCGCGGTCGCATTACGTACACCCACGATAAATGCAGAAGATATCAAACGAAAATATGCCTGTGCATTAACGCAATTGGCAAATGTCGATGGCACTATTGAAGTACCCAGCATTGGTGACAGGGCGCCCCGCAAGATTTCAATGCAAAATTTGGCTGAGATTATTGAGCCGCGTTATGAAGAATTGATGCTACTGGTACAGTCTGAGCTTAGACGCAGTGGCAATGAAGAATTAATAGCGGCCGGGATCGTATTGACCGGTGGCAGTTCAAAAGTAATGGGACTCATCGAACTGGCAGAAGAGATTTTTCACATGCCTGTTCGAATGGGTGGCCCACAAAATGTGACCGGCTTAACAGAAGTGGTGAGAAATCCCATTCACTCTACAGGAGTCGGATTGTTAATGTATGGAAAAGACCATCAGAACTTGGGAAGAAGCAGTGAGTCTGATGGTTTGGGTTGGTTTTCAAAAATGAAAAACTGGTTTCAGGGTAATTTTTAATAGTTTTGTTTTATTTATTTAAGGGGTAGTGTCGTGAAATATGAATTGGTTGATACGTATAGTGAAACTGCCGTCATCAAGGTTATTGGTGTCGGTGGTGGTGGTGGCAATGCAGTCAATCACATGGTTGGCTGTCATATTGAAGGGGTTGAGTTTATTTGCGCAAATACCGATGCGCAGGCGTTAAGAAAACTAACGGTTGATACGGTAATCCAGTTAGGTGTTGAATTAACCAAAGGCTTGGGTGCCGGTACCAATCCGGAAATTGGCAAACATGCCGCAGAAGAAAATAAAGACCGTATTAAAGAAGTTTTACAGGGCGCAGATATGGTTTTCCTGACTGCCGGTATGGGCGGTGGTACGGGTACAGGCGCCATTCCTGTAATTGCACAAATCGCAAGAGAAATGGGTATCTTAACGGTTGCTGTAGTGACCAAACCCTTTCTGTTTGAAGGTAAAAAGAAACAGGCGGTTGCAGAGCAGGGCATTATAGAGCTTGAAAAATACGTAGATTCATTGATCACTATTCCTAATCAGAAATTATTGCCGGTGCTGGGTAATAACGTATCCTTGATGAATGCATTTAAAGCGGCTAATGATGTGTTGCTGGATGCCGTGCAGGGTATTACCGAGCTGATTGTTCATCCTGGCATGATTAACGTTGATTTTGCTGACGTCAGAACCGTTATGTCTGGAATGGGTGCGGCTATTATGGGTATGGGTTCGGCAACAGGCGAACATCGTGCGCGGGAAGCGGCTGAAAAAGCCATCGCCTGTCCATTGCTTGAAGATATCAACTTGCAAGGCGCACGCGGTATTCTGGTTAATATTTCTGCCGCTGATATGGGCGTTGCCGAGTTTAATGAAGTCGGTAATATCGTTCACGAGTTTGCTTCAGAAGATGCCATTATCAAAATTGGTATGGCTATTGATCCAACTTTGGGCGATGAAATCAAAGTTACCGTGGTAGCTACCGGCATGGGTGCACCTCCTATGGCCGTTAAAGCAGCTGTTAAAATGATGCAGAAACCAATGACCAGTAACGCAAATTATGATGAATTGGACAAACCAACCGTCATGCGTAAAGGCGGCACACATGAAAACAGGGAAACCCGTTTTGGTGCTCAAGCCAAAAAAGAGATAGATCTCGATTATCTGGATATCCCGGCGTTTTTAAGACGGCAGGCGGATTAATTTAGATGCAAGGTTCAGGCGTGGCGGGGGATTTATCCCGTCACGTTTCGTTCGTTTCCAGAATTGGGTTATTTTGGAAATTTCAGTACATTTATAGTCCCGTTAATGCAATGTGACGCTCTATTACCAATCCTTCAAGTTCTTAATTCTCCTTACCTGTGCTCCAGTTGCACGCCACTAAATACTCAAAATTACATTCTGAACAGAACCTTAAGAACTACAGATGCTTGCGGTAATTGCCCTGCAAACATTATCGGTGGATAAATTAGTCATATTTACTTAAAATATACCATTAAATAATCCCTTTCAGTAACCCTAGCTGTTTAAGCAGTCCTGCTTTTAGTGACTTGTTTGCACAGATGTAAGCTAATCAAACATAAGCCTTATGGAACAACATACTTTAACCCTTGGAATCCCTAGCTTCACTTACGCCGATTTATACGATGCGGTCCGCCTAAAAGATTTACTGGATGTTTTTGATGGGTCGATTAAAAATCATGATGTTGAGCTCTACAATAAGTTTGCCGCTTATCGCCAGAACCAGGGTGAAGGGCTAAAACCGGAGGAGATTTCTGAGTTGCTGGTAAACATGGGGCCTTATGTCGGTCAGTTTGTCGCCAAGTTGTTCAATGTGTCTGAGCAACATCAAGTGCAAAGCGTCAAAATCAAGGATGAAATTGATACCATTTTCACCTATAAAAATGAAGTGGTAGAAAAACTTGGCGTTGTGTTTAAAGGCCAGGATACCAGTGAATGGGCTATTTCTGCTATCCTGAATCGATTCGATTTGTTGATTGAGGCCGGCTTTCCGGAAGCTAATCAAGATGATGATCCTGAGCACCGTGTTGCGCGTGTCGGTGCGGTTATTGGCTTATTGTCCAGCCATTACAAACTGCTTGCCAAAGGTAAAGCCAGCGCTTACGAAAATGCGGATGAACAAGTTGCTGCGTTACGTGCAAAATTGGCAGTCCATGAACTGGCGGCAACTGAATTTAGCGATATTATTAATACAGCGGATGCGGCTGAATTTATCAGCGGCTTAATGGATGTTGTGCAACGTTGGAGCTTTGTCGCTCAAGAAGATAACGATATAGTCGCTGACTGGTTGAGTTTTAAATTTCCTGAAAAACGTGATTTTGACTATTTGGTTGGGCATGACACCGTAGACCGTGGTGAATTTACTGCGTGGATGGGTAGTTTGGAACATCGCCGCCGCCGGGATGGCTTTAAATTGACAGATCCACGCCTTAATCAACGGCAGGTATTGTCAGAAGTTAATCATTGTATTTATTGTCACGAACGCGATACCGATTCATGCTCAAAAGGCATGCGTAACAAAAAAACCAATACCTTTAAAGTGGATCCGCTGGGTGTTACGACTATCGGCTGTCCGCTGGATGAAAAAATATCGGAAATGCATTTGGTTAAACGCAAAGGCGACAATATTGGCGCGTTGGCGATTATTATCATCGATAATCCGATGTGCCCGGGTACAGGGCATCGTATTTGCAATGAGTGCATGAAAGGCTGTATTTATCAAAAAACCGACCCCGTTGACATTCCGCAAATTGAAACCAATGTGCTGACTGATGTGTTGTTCATGCCTTACGGTTTTGAAATATACAGTTTGCTGACCCGCTGGAACCCGTTAAACGTTAAGCGTCCCACCATGCTGCCTTATAATGGCAAAAATGCCTTGGTGGTCGGTTTGGGTCCCGCCGGTTATACCATGAGCCATTACTTGTTAAATGAAGGCTTTGGTGTGGTCGGTATTGACGGCTTAAAACTGGAGCCTTTGCCGGTAGCGTTAACCGGTGATGCAAACACACTGCCCGTTCCAATTGTTGATTTTAATGATCTTTATGAAGATTTGGATAAACGAATTTTGGCAGGTTTTGGCGGTGTGGCTGAATATGGCATTACCGTTCGTTGGGACAAAAACTTTCTAAAAGTTATTTACCTGACGCTGCAACGGCGTGAAGCATTTCGTGCTTATGGCGGTGTCCGTTTTGGCGGCACATTGACCATTGAAGATGCCTGGAGCATGGACTTTGATCATATTTGTATCGCGTCCGGCGCAGGCAAGCCCACTGTTATTGATATTAAAAACAATTTGATGCGCGGCATCCGCAAAGCTTCTGATTTCTTGATGGCGTTGCAATTGACCGGCGCGGCCAAGTCGTCTTCAATGGCTAACTTGCAAGTGCGCTTACCTGCAGGTGTTATCGGTGGTGGTTTGACGGCGATGGATACCGCAACCGAGTTGATGGCGTATTATCCTGTTCAGGTGGAAAAAATCCTGCATCGTTATGAAACACTGTCTGCCGTTTATGGTGAGCAGGTGGTTCGTGGTCGTTACGATAAAGAAGAAACGCTTATCCTTGATGAATTTTTAGCGCATGGCAAAGCTATCCACGCTGAACGCCAACGCGCTGAAGCGGAAGGTGAGCAACCGCATTTTCAACCGTTGGTGGAGTCGTGGGGCGGCGTAACGCTGTTCTATCGCAAAGGCATCAATGATGCCCCGGCGTATCGCCAAAACCACGAAGAAATCAACAAGGCACTGGAAGAAGGCATTGCCCTGGCTGAAGGCATGAGTCCGCTGAGTGCCGATGCCGACGAATACGGGCATTTGAATGCCGTCGATTTTGAGAAATTGGTATCAGAAGACGGTCGCTGGAAAAGCTCGGGACAGATCATCAAGGTTCCGTTACGCAGTTTGTATGTGGCCGCAGGTACTTCGCCCAACACGATTTATCAAAGTGAATATCCCGACACGTTTGTGATGGATAAATGGTTTTTTCAACGTTATGAACCCGAATGGACAAACGATTCTGTTGAATTAGTGCCTATGAGCGATGAAGCGTTCCCTAAGCTGGGTAAACCTGCGCCGCTGACGTCCTATCAAAAAGACGGTAAATTTATCAGCTTTTACGGCGACAATCATCCTGTCTATGCCGGTAATGTGGTAAAAGCGATGGCCAGTGCCAAAAATGGTTACCCCTACATTGTTAAATTATTTGAACAACAACTGGCAAATCTAAATCCGGCACAACAGCCGGAACGTGATGCGGCCTTAAAAGACTTGTTTGCACGCTTGGATGCCTCTTTCAAAGCCACTATCGTCGCCATTAACCGATTGACACCGACCATTATCGAAGTCGTTGTAAAAGCACCGCTGGCCGCTGAAAAATTTCATCCCGGACAATTTTATCGGGTGCAAAACTATGAAGCCATTGCGCCAACGGTTGAAGGCACCGCATTGGTTGCGGAAGGCTTGGCGTTAACCGGTGCCGAAGTCGACAAAGAAAAAGGTACCATTTCCTTGATTGCACTGGAAATGGGTTCATCTTCGCGCCTTTGCGCAACCTGGAAAGTCGGTGATCCACTGGTCGTAATGGGCGTGACCGGTACGCCGACCGAAATACCGACTAACCAAACCGTGTTATTACTCGGTGGTGGTTTGGGAAATGCCGTACTGTTTTCCATTGGTAAAGCGTTACGCGCGGCAGGTAACAGGGTTATTTATTTTGCGGGTTATAAATTTTCCCAAGACCGTTTCAAAG
>CAIUYS010000681.1 GCA_903903365.1 uncultured Methylococcaceae bacterium | reverse complement strand
GGTTAAACTGGGTGAGCGAATTGGCAAAATGATAAAACCCTACGAAAGAGCAACGGTGCAACCAATTCCCCCTTTGCCAAAAGGCTGGAGGGCGTTTTTTAAAGCCTGGTAGGGCGTGCGATGCGCACCCCCATAGACATCAACTTAAGACATTTCACCACGAAGACACGAAGAACACGAAGAACACGAAGATTTTTCTTTGATTTTTCTTCGTGAACTTCGTGTCTTCGTGGTCTGTAATAGCTTTAAGTTGATGTGTATGGTGGTGTGCGATGCGCACTGGCCGACTTGATTAAGCCAGTTTAATGCCCTTGGCTGTCACCCGGACTTTTCCAAACAATGGATAATGTTGCCGGCCTGTAAGGTATGGGTAGCCCGTCCTTTAAATATCTGCCCCCAGAACGGGGTATTAACACCTTGGCTTTTCCAGTTGTCGGCATTAACTTGCCAGTCTAATTCCGGGTCAAACACACACACATCAGCCGCAAAACCAACGGTTAGGGCGCCGCTTTTAATACGTAAAACACGTGCCGGATTGCCGCTCAATGAGGCGATGCCCTGCTCCAGCGTTATAATGCGTTGCGCGACTAATTTAAGCATTAAGGGCAACAACGTTTCCACGGATGATACCCCCGGCTCTGTTTCCGGAAATGCGCCCAGCTTGGCATCTTTATCATGCGGCTGATGGTCGGAACAAATACTGTTAATGGTGCCGCTCGCCAAGCCTTGTCTTAAATACTGCCGGTCGGCTCCGGTTCGTAAGGGTGGCAACACGTGGTAGTTACTGTCAAAAGGGATGATGTCATTTTCGGTCAAATGCAGTTGATGTGCAGCAACATCGGCACTGACATGCAAGCCATACTTTTTGGCCTGATGTATCTTAATCACTGAGCGTTTACAGCTTAATTGACCAAAATGCACACGACAGCCGGTTAACTCAACTAATTCCAGACACTGAGCCAAAGCAATGGTTTCCGCCGCTTCCGGAATGCTGGGCAAACCATAGCGGGTTGCGAATGCGCCTTCATGAGCGCAACCGTTATTACCCAGCCAATAATCATTGGGACGAAACATAACCAACATATCGTGACTTGCGGCATATTCCATTGCCCGTCTTAGTACCAGCAGATTTCTCACCGACTGATTGGCATTGCCAACAGCGATACAGCCAGCCTGTTTAAGCGTTAGCATGGCGCTTAATTCAGTCCCTTCCAATTTCTGGGTGAGCGCTGCAATCGGATAGATTTGCGGGTAGTCGGCATTTTTCGCCAACTCTTTAATAAGCTCTGCAACAGCCGGTGTGTCAATAACCGGACTCGTATCCGGCTGCAAACACATCGTCGTAACTCCGCCATTTGCAGCCGCAGCCGTTTCACTTTTAAACGTCGCTTTGCGGCTTTGTCCGGGCTCACGCAAACGGGTACTTAAATCTATAAAGCCCGGACAGACTATTTTATGTTGCGCATCAATAATCGTATCAGGCTTAAAACCAGCGGGTTCGTTGGTGACGGAAATAATTTTACCGTCAGCGATATAAACACAACCGACGCGGTTGATGTTATTGACTGGATCAATGATGTGTCCCTGTTTAATGTGTATTTGACTCATCAACTAACCCCTTGTTTCTGCATCGCCATCGCCATAATAGCCATACGGATGGCGATACCGTTGCTAACCTGTTTGAGTATCACTGACTGCGGGCCATCTGCGACTTTTGAATCAATTTCCACACCCCGATTAATAGGACCGGGATGCATGACGATAGCGTCCGGCTTGGCGATTTTTAATTTATCCTCAGTCAAGCCAAAACATTTAAAGTATTCGCTTTCACTGGGTAATAATGCCGATGTCATTCGCTCTTTCTGTAAGCGCAACATCATAATGACATCAATATCTTTAAGCCCTGCGGTCAAGTTATGTGAAACATTGACCCCCAAGCTTTCAACATGCGCAGGTAATAAAGTTTTGGGTGCAATCACCCTAACCTCAGCAACGCCCAACGTATTTAAGGCCTGAATCTGTGACCTGGCCACTCTGGAATGCAATATATCGCCAATAATAGCCACCCGTAGAGTCGAGAAATCCTTTTTTATCTGCCGAATAGTAAACATATCCAGCATGGCTTGAGTCGGATGCGCATGCTGTCCGTCACCGGCATTAATAACGCTGATATGGG
>CAIUYS010000680.1 GCA_903903365.1 uncultured Methylococcaceae bacterium | reverse complement strand
TTTAAAACCGTAGGATGTGCCGACGTAAGGAGGCGCATCAACCACAAATGATGCGCTTCGTACCTCAGCGCATCCTACGGCGCTATTTCGCGTTAAGTTGAAAGCCGAAAAAACGTTTAACTATTTTTATACACCTAATCCAACTATGAAAAAGTGGCTGCTATTACTCTGCATCACCACCAGCTGTTTGGCAGCCGAACCATCGCCAGAGCGACAAACCCTGCTCCGCGATCTGCTTAAAAATGATTGCGGTGCCTGTCATGGCTTAACCTTGCAAGGTGGTATGGGGCCTGCGTTATTGCCTGAAAACTTAACCGGAAAACCGGATGAATTTTTGGTTACAACCATTCTTAACGGGCGCAAAGGCACGGCCATGCCGCCATGGCAACCGTTCATGAATCATGATGAGGCGTTGTGGCTGGTTGGTTTTTTGCGCAAAGGAAAGTATTAAAATTTATTTTATGCAATCGATGAAATGAAGTTAAATAGACAAACACAATCATCAGTCAGTTAGGAGGTTTTTATGCAAAGCATTTTTTTTAAAGAAGCCCAACAGAATTTTGACCAGCTTTGCCAAAAAGCCTGTCAAGACCATGAGCCTTGCATCGTAAACCGTGAGGACAATAATCATGTAGTTATTTTGTCATTAGCGGATTTTAACGCTTGGCAAGAAACGCATTATTTATTATCGAATCCTGTCAATGCGGAAAGACTGCTACGCTCATTGGACAAGGCACGAAACGGAAAACTGATACAAAAGGAATTGATTGAGGAATGAATATCCTGTTTACGGACGATGCTTGGGAAGATTATCTGTATTGGCAACAAACTGATAAACAAATGCTCAGAAAAATTAATCAGTTATTAAAAGATATACAACGTATGCCATTTTCCGGAATTGGAAAACCGGAGCCATTGAAACATCAACTACAAGGTTGCTGGTCGAGACGCATTGATAGCGAGCACCGTCTGGTTTATGAAATTACCGATGACGCACTTAAAGTTATCGGCTGCCGTTTTCATTATTAACTGGATTTTAAAAATATCCCACACCGATGCGACGGAACAAATCCTTAAGATTAGAGAACACACATGCACACCATACAACTAGACAAGTACACGGAACAAGCCCTAAACCAACTATCCGCTAGAAAAGGACTGTCGCCGGAAACGTTGATTAAAAATGCTTTACTTGATTATTTAGCCGAAGAGCAAGCCGTAACAAAAGCAGATTCCGCTTACAAAAATTATCTGGAAGGTAAAGAATCTATTCATGATTTTAACGATGTGGTGAAAGAACTTGGCTTGGACGATTAAAATTTTAGACAGTGCGAAACAAGACCTGAAAAAACTTGATAAGCCTGTTCAAAAAAGAATTGCTGCATTTTTACAAAATCGACTTGCGGGTCTTGATGATCCAAAGCAGCTAGGAAAGGTACTGCAAGGACAATATGCCGGTTATTGGCGTTATAGAGTTGGCGATTATCGCCTGATATGTCATGTGGAAAATGAAGAATTGATTATTCTCGTTGTTGAAATCGGACACCGAAAAGACGTTTACCGTTAACCCCTCCAAAATCTTCAACTATGAAAAAACTACTCCCCATACTAGGCTTTCTACTCTCCTTCAGCGCACTGGCAGAACTCCGCGCCACCGGCGATTTAGGCATCGTCATTGAGCGCGAAGACGGCGCCGCGCTTATCATCAATACCACTGAACATAAACAGTTGGCAAAAATAAGCAACTTGGGCGATTTGTCTCATGCGTCGGTGGTATTCTCCCGCGATCAGCGTTACGCCTATATTTTTGGACGGGATGGCGGTTTAAGCAAAATTGATCTATTGCAGGATAAGCTGGATAAACGCATTATTCAGGCCGGTAACAGCATCGGTGGAGCAATTTCTCAAGACGGCAAATTAATCGCCGTATCCAATTATACGCCCGGCGGCGTTAAAGTGTTTTCCTCGGATACGCTGGAACTGGTCGCCGATATTCCGGCTGATTACGGTGACGGCAAACTTTCTAAAGTTGTTGGTTTGGTGGATGCCCCTGGACAGCGTTTTGTGTTTAGTTTATTTGATGCCGGTGAAATCTGGACGCTGGATATGAAAAACCCCAAAAAGCCAATTATTGAAAAATTCAAAAACATCGGCAAACTTCCTTACGATGCCTTAATTTCACCCGACGGCCGTTATTATATTGCCGGTTTATTTGGTGAAAGCGGCATGGCCTTACTGGATTTATGGAACACGCAAGCAGGTGTAAAACGCATCCTGCCCGACTACGTTAAAACCGATGAAAAACTGCCCGTTTATAAAATGCCGCATCTGGAAGGCTGGGCGGTAGCGGGCGACTATGTGTTTGTTCCGGCTATCGGCAAGCATGAAGTGTTGGTTCTCGACAAAAAAAACTGGACACTCGTTAAAGCCATACCGGTTCCCGGGCAACCGGTTTTTGTCATGGCCAGACCGGATGGACGGCAAGTGTGGGTCAATTTTGCCATGCCCGATAATAATCAATTACAAGTGATCGATGTTAAAGACTTATCATTAATTAAAAACCTGACACCCGGTAAAGCGGTTTTACACATGGAATTTACGCCACGCGGCGAACAAGTCTGGGTTGCGGTACGGGACGACAATCAAGTGGTTGTTTATGATACCGACACCTTGCAAGAAATCACCCGCCTGCCCGCTCAAAAACCCAACGGTATATTTTTTAGCGCACGGGCACATAAAACTGGTTTATAAACGGATGTTGCCCCCTTTACACCAACGCTTGTTGAACGATTTTCAGCGTGATTTTCCGCTGTCACCGCGCCCCTATCTGGACATTGCCAAGCAATTGGGAGTCAGTGAAAATGACGTGCTATCGGCCTTAACCGAATTAAGTGATCAGCACTTTATCAGCCGTATAGGCCCCATCATTCCACCCAACCAACTCGGTGTCAGCACCTTGGTGGCGATGGCGATTCCTGAGCAGCAACTACAGGCCGTTGCAGATAAAGTCAGC
>CAIUYS010000679.1 GCA_903903365.1 uncultured Methylococcaceae bacterium | reverse complement strand
CTTCAGAAGGAATCTGTAAATGCATGCCTGAACGGACGACATTACTAGCTAAGTGATTGGTTTCGCGCAGTAATTGAGCCGTTGTATTATTTTTATCGGCAATGGTCGCCAAATTATCGCCTGATTTAACTTTGTATTGCGCCAAACTTGTTCTGATGGCATCGCTACGAAGCGTAGCCACTTTTTCTTCACGCTTTTCCTGATGACGCGGCTCAGTTACCTGATCTTCATCGTATTGTTTTAAAGCAACCCGTTCCGAGTAGGGTAGCATGGCCAGATTTTCTTTGAATGATTGCGCTTGGGCAACAGGAACCAACAAACGATGAGGGCCTTCAGGCGCGGTGCTGGAGCGACTAAAGCCGGGATTTAATTTTAAAAAGGCATGCAAAGGTGTGTTGGCCAGTTTTGCTGCTTTGTGTAGATCCAACGGGGACTTAATGTCAACGACTTCAAAGTAAGGTCTGTTGGGAATATGCTGTAAATGAATATTGTATTCGTCAGCATGAGCAAATAATTTGGCAATGGCCAGTAACCGGGGGACATAGTCGTCAGTTTCTTGTGGAAGATCTAATGACCAATAATCAGTAGGTAGATTGAGATACTCATTTCTTTCAATGGATTTTCTTACCCGACCTTTGCCACAATTATAGGATGCAAGCGCAAGCAACCAGTCACCATCAAAATCTTCACTCAATTCCTTTAGATAGGTGGTTGCGGCTTTTGTTGAGGCATAAATATCGCGGCGACCGTCATACCAGTTATTTTGCTGAAGGCCATACTCTTTACCTGTAGATGGCACAAACTGCCAAAGTCCTGACGCATCCGCTTTTGAATAAGCATCGGGTACAAAAGCGCTTTCAACAACGGGTAATAAAGCCAGTTCGCCGGGTATTTTTTTGGCTTCGATTTCATCGAGAATATGGTGCAAATATGGCTCTGCCCGCTGCTGAATGATGGCAAGAGAAGCCGGATGCTCTAAATACCAGTATAATTCGCGGTCTATGCGTGGGTTTTTGATGTCAGGTAATGAATACAGCGACAATAAACGCTCCCAAACGGTATCTTTGTGCGTGGATGCTGTTTTGAACTTATGTGTATGCAGGGTACGATAAGGGTGGTACACATAACTGTCATTGTGGGGCGATTTGACAGGCGCTTGATCGTTAATGGTTAAAGGTTCTTTGGGTGTATCCGAGCAACCTGTAACAATTAAGGACATTGAAATTAATAAAAAATTAATCGACCTGTTAAAATTAACACGTGTCATCTTTTTAGGCCTAAGTGTATGTTATTATTTTGGCCGGATTATACCATTTTTTTTAATGAAAATCATCAGTGTAATGTTGTATTGAGTGTAATTAATGAAACGAAATTTCTTGTTTGCCTGGTACCAAACCCCGCGGGGTAAGCTGTTAAAAGAACTAGAAGCCGATTATTTAAAACGGTCTATTACTGTAAGTTGTCAGCAAATTATATTGCAAATCGGTGGCTTGGGCTGGGAGGATGAATTTATTGACTGCACTTTATACAAAAATTATACCGTGCTTGATGCCAAAGGACTGGGTTGTGCCGAGGCCAGAAAAATTCAGGCCAAGGCCTATAGTTTGCCCTTGCAAAGCGACAGTGTCGATATGATTATCATACCGCACTTATTGGAGTTTGATGCGCAACGGTTTCAAACGATGAGAGAAGTCGAGCGTGTTTTAAAGCCCGAAGGACTGTTGGTGGTATTAAACTTTAATCCTTGGAGCTTATGGGTCAGGTATCAGTTCTTATGGGATAAAAAAATGGCTGATTCTTGGGGTGGGCACTTTATTTCCCGCTCAAGAATCCTGGACTGGTTGAAATTATTAAATTTTGAAGTAACGGTATCATCGGAGTTTAATTTAGATTCTGTCAGCTCTAAGCAGGGAAAATTAATAGCCGATAGTCACTCATTTTTTTCTACCGCTTATGCCATTAAGGCGATAAAACGACGTTACAATATAATTCCGTTAACACCTGTTAAAAACGGCAGTACCCGTTTAGCTTTGATCAATTCACTAACCCCGTCAGCCCGGATAAAAAAACATGAGTGATGCAGTAATTATTTATACCGATGGGGCTTGTCGTGGAAATCCGGGGCCCGGTGGATGGGGTGCTTTGCTTAACTATAAAGGTAAAATAAAAGAACTTTATGGCGCAGAAAAGCTGACAACCAATAATCGTATGGAACTGATGGCGGCCACACAAGCATTGGAATTATTAACAAGACCGTGTTCGGTACAACTTAACAGCGACTCAATTTATGTGCTTAAAGGCATCACCGATTGGATGCCTAACTGGAAAAAAAGAGGCTGGAAAACAGCCTCTAAATCGCCGGTTAAAAATGAAGATTTGTGGCGCAGATTGGATGTTGCCATCGCTAAACACACCATCGAATGGAAGTGGGTAAAAGGTCATTCTGGCGACATAGGCAATGACAAAGCCGATGCGTTGGCTAATCTGGGTATCGATTCATTGTAATCAGGTCAAAGGTCAAAGGTCAAAAATATTTTCTACTGTCATTTTTGACCCCTTGTCCCCTGCCTTATTTCTTGACCAAAAGATTTTTTAAGTCTGCAAATGGATTATGGGTGGAAGCAGGTACGCTGGATTTATTTGATTGCAGGTTACCAAAGCGGGTTTCTTCGTATCGTGAATGTTCATTATCGTGACAATAAAGACATAATAATTCCCAATTACTGCCATCGGAAGGATTATCATCGTGGTTGTGGTTTTTATGATGAACGGTTAATTCAGTCAGATTGGTATGGGTAAATTCACGGGTACAACGACCACAGATCCACGGATAGAGTTTGAGTGCCTGACCACGATAAGATTGCTCCCTGACCTCCTGATTACGTCGGGCATCGGTAACAATTTGATTCAGTTTGTCTTTATCAGGTTGGATTTTTTTTATAGTCATAGTAATGTCTTAGTCTGTTAATAAGTTGTAGTGAATATTAAATCCCAAAATCAGGGTCGTGAATGATTTAGGGATTCGCCATTGCTGATGCAACCTGTTTTATTGATATCATTCAATTATTTTTACCAGCCAGCCGTCACTGCCTTTACATTGATTGGGGCCATCGGCGGCAATATTAATTCTCGCAAAGTCGCCTTTTAACGTGTCAGGCAATGTACCGGCCACCAGAAAATTCTGGTTTTTAGGCGTAATAGTGACATCAATGGGCTGATTTTTTACAGTAACGATAATGCTGTCCGGGTTAGTGTTAGCGGATGCAATAAAAGAAAAAGCAGACTTTGCTGCAACCTGGGCGTTATTGATGGGGCTAAATTCACTAAATTTAGGTTTATCACAGGCTTTTTTGCTACTGCTGCTACTGCCATAAGCCCAGACGTTACTGGTAACCACCATGAGCGTCAGTATCCACAATGTATTATATGCTTTCATTATTGAGTTCCTACTATTGGTTTTGTTTTACTTAACTTACCATTAATAACGGATAAATATACAAAAATATTAAAAGCTTGGCTAAGTGTATCATCAGCAAATTAACGGGGTTGATGCATTGGTTAAACCGAAACATCTCAACAAGTCATGCAACAAAGTCCGGACTTGCTGTCTTTGGGTTTATGGTTGTTGCCTTAGAAACGTGTTGCAGTGCATTTACTTGTTGTAGCCAAATGTTAAGGTCAGTATTTTTTAATAATTGTCCTGCAAACTGACAAGCCTGATCCAGATGGTTTTTTGCTGGCGTACTTAAGCCTTCACCCAACTCAAGTTTTTCGGCTTTGATGCTCAGTAGAAAACACGGGGGCGGCGTTTGTTTTTTTATCGATTGATAGACATCCAAAACGGCAGCAGGACTCATCGTGTGCGTGGTATAACTGTCGTCTCTGGCAGGCTCAAGTTGCACAAAAGCAAACGCGCCGGCACAGGAAACCGAGGCATCAACAAATAACACCAAGGAGCGGTTTTCCAAATCCAGCGCGTGTTCGATTTGCAACTGAAAGTCACTCAGTATTTCAATCGCTTGCAGGTCACAGTGGCTTTCAACGTATTCCAGCAATAACGGCCCCAGCGCATCATCGCCACGACTCAAATTGCCATAGCCAAACAACAGAACCGGTTTAATCATGGTCGGCACGTTCAATTTCACCGCTACTGTGTTTAACCAGTTTATCGATTAGCTTGCCTTCGGCATCAATCAATTCTAATTGTAACGGCATTTTTCCCATTGCGTGGGTTGCACAAGACAAACAGGGGTCATAAGCACGAATTGCCACTTCCAGATTATTTAATAGGGGCTCGGTCAATTCACGGCCTGACAAATATTCTGCAGCCACTTGCCGAACAGATTCATTCATCGCCATGTTGTTGCTGGTGGTTGAAACAATTAAATTGGCTTTGGTGACGATGTCATTTTCATCGACTTGATAATGATGAAACAGCGTACCACGTGGCGCTTCAATGACGCCCACCCCTTCATAACGTTTTTCGCCTTGTGCCACCAAATCATGGCCCATAATGTCGGGGTCATGTAGCAGTGTTTTAATGCTTTCGGCGCAATGCAGGGTTTCAATCAAACGTGCCCAATGAAACGCCAGCGTACTATGAACCATCGCTTCGTTACTGTGTGCTTTAAATTCTACCCGGGCGGCTTCCGCTAACGGCGTGTTAATGGAATCACAGTTATTAACGCGAGCCAGCGGCCCTACACGATACCAACCGTTTTCCTGCCCCAGGGATAACAGATAAGGAAATTTCATGTAAGTCCATGAACGCACTTCTTCATGGATATAGTCATTATATTGACAATAATCGACATGATCTATAATGGTTTCTCCGTTGGCATTTTTCGCGCGAATGCCGCCATGATAAAGCTCCAAGGCTCCATCGGGCTTGGTTAAGCCCAGATAATTAGAGCGTATGGTGGCAAAGTCATCGTAATAAGGCAGGTTGGAGCAATGCACTTTTTTAATCAGCGCAACGGACGCGGCCGACCATTCGATCATTTGATCGATATCTTCCAGCAAGTAATCACGCTCTGCTTTGCTTAATGATTTATTCATGCCGCCAGGAATTGCACAAGTGCCGTGAACCCGTTTGCCGGACACCATGCGTATGACTTCCTGTCCGTATTTACGCATCTTTACGCCTTGTACACCCAAGTCGGGATAGGCACCCAGAACGGCAACAATAGAACGTTTGCTAATATCGCTTTCAAAACCAAACAATAAATCCGGGCTGGATAAATGAAAGAAATGCAGGGCATGAGATTGAAACACTTGTCCAAAATGCAGCAAGCGTCTCAGTTTATCGGCGGATACAGGAAGATTTTCCGGATCAATACCGACCAACTGGTCTATGGCTTTGGCGGCAGCTAAATGATGGCTTACGGGACAAATTCCGCATAAACGCTGTACTAAAACCGGCAACTCCCAATAAGGGCGGCCTTGTATAAAGCGCTCAAAGCCCCTAAACTCAACAATATGCAATCGGGCTTGCTGGACTTTATTATCAGCATCCAATAACAAGGTGACCTTGCCGTGTCCTTCGACCCGTGAGACTGGGTCAACAACGATGCGCTTCAAATTTTCTGTATTTTTGGCTGTTTCTAAATGTTGGTACATAATAATTCTCTAAAGTTGGTTGGAACAACAAGACTGCCCGGCTTGTATCTGCGGACAAGGAACGGTTCCATAAGAACAAAAAACACAACAATCACCCGACTTAGGCTTTAATAATACCTGACAATGGGTGCATTGGTAAAAATACAGGCAAGCATCCGTTGGCATGAGCTCTTGTTTTTTAAAGCCACATTCAGGGCACTGGATTACTGATTCCAAAATTAGTTCTGTCATATAGTCTATTTGGTCAAGTTGCACTGATATATCGTTTTTACAGTTTGAAGCGTGACGGGGTTTGCAACCCCGTTATTCACGTTTTGAAAGCTATTGAACCCTTCAAACGTTACAGTCGGAGTTATAAACCCTGGCCGGCATTAGTGATAATCTCCAGTGAAAAATCGTAACCCAATCCATTTTCTATGGCTTCGTAATAATCAATGGCTG
>CAIUYS010000678.1 GCA_903903365.1 uncultured Methylococcaceae bacterium | reverse complement strand
GGTTCCCATAATTCAGGCATCTCAACTTTGCCGATGCGTTTAAATTGTTCAGCCAGTAACTCTTGCTTGATTCTGATTTGTGCAGTCGATTCAACATGCTGAAAACTGCAACCGCCGCAAACGCCATAATGAGGGCATAAGGCATCAACCCTGTCAGCCGCCCGACTTAGCAGAGTAACCACTTTGCCTTCTGCATAATCTTTACGGCTGTCGGTATAAACAAACTCTACCTCTTCACCCGGTAACGCTTCATCGATAAATATCACTTTGCCGTCGACATGCGCGACGCCACGACCATCATGAGCCAGAGATTCTATGGTGACTTTAACCGGCGCTTCCGGTAACTGCTTCTTTCTTGATCTTTTCTTGGCCATGCTTATTTCTGTTTCCAACTTTTAGAGGATTGATACCCTTCGCCTGATTGAGCTTGACTCAGCCGGCGAGCGGTAAAGATTACCGGTATTGTACAGGCTCTTAACTTCAATAACCTTAAGCAGGAAAAATCCCTGTCGATAAATACCGGTCACCCCGGTCACAAATAATCACGACAATCACTGCATTTTCAACCTCTTCAGACAATCTTAAAGCGGCAGAAACAGCACCACCGGATGATACACCGGCAAAAATACCTTCTTTGGCCGCTAAAGCACGGGTGATAGTTTCAGCCGCTTGTTGATCGACATCGATAATGCGGTCTACCCGATCTGCTTGATAAATTTTGGGCAAATATTCTTTCGGCCAGCGTCTGATGCCGGGGATTTTAGAATCCCCTTCCGGTTGCACGCCAATAATTTGAATCGCCGGATTTTGCTCTTTAAGATATTTTGAGGTACCCATAATAGTACCGGTAGTCCCCATTGAACTGACAAAATGAGTGACTTTGCCCTGCGTGTCTTGCCAAATTTCAGGCCCGGTACTTTCATAATGAGCGAGTGGATTATCAGGATTTCCAAACTGATCCAAAATTCGTCCCTTGCCGGCCGCTTCCATTGCCCTTGCCAAATCAATGGCCGCTTCCATACTGCCCGCTGCGGGTGTTAGAATAATTTCAGCGCCATAAGCTTTCATTGATGCCTTGCGTTCATCGCTCATGTTGTCAGGCATAATCAAGGTCATTTTATAACCTTTAATAGCGGCCACCATCGCCAAGGCAATACCGGTATTACCGCTGGTGGCTTCAATCAAGCGGTCACCCGGTTTAATCTCGCCTCTGGCTTCGGCATGTTTAATCATGCTAAGCGCCGGCAAATCTTTGACTGAGCCAGCCGGATTATTGCCTTCCAGCTTGGCCAAAATAGTATTACTGGTATTACCCGGTAAGCGTTGCAGGCGGGCTAAAGGCGCATTGCGGACAAAGGATTCGATGGTTGGAAAAGTCATGGCGATTAGTTTAATGTGGGATAGATAACTTGAATTATCCCATAAAAACGAAAAGCCATCATAATTCGTAACGACTTACCCTACGAAGCGGGTTTGTTGATGTTGTAATCAGAAAGCACGATTGAGCTTGTGTGGTTGTTTTGAGAAAGGACTATTGATTATCGGATATCGCCTAATACAAAAAATCTTAAGCACGGCTTTTATCAGAAAGAACCAAAAACGTATAAAAACTAATGGGCAATGGTTAAAATGTTACTTTGAGATTCAGGTATTAATTATGATGAAATCAAACAAACCTATCCAGTTTTCGGAAGCCAAATTCGAGAAGACCCATCTTTGCGGGCACAACAAGCGGGTGTTGCTGGATTTCCGGGTGCCTGCCCGACTCGACGAAATCAAAAAACTTGCTGATGCAGTCAATAGGGTTTTGCCCGATTACAACCTGGCTTTCTTTGCCAACTTGTGTCTGGAAGAGTTGATAACAAACATCATTCACCACGGCCTTAAGGATGCCGCTGATCGGTTTATACAGATACAAATAAGTCTGGCGGATGAATGGCTGGAAATTCTTATCAAAGATGATGCGCCCCGCTTTGACCCTTTCATGCAAGCCCCTAAACCCAACCTGACTATCGATAGTAACGAGCGTCCCATCGGCGGACTGGGAATACACATGGTGAAGAATCTAATGGACGATGTTCATGCTTATTATGATGGCACCGGCAATTTGATTGTGTTGCACAAAAAATTGCCTCATCACACTTCGGAATAAAAAGCTTTTATTCAAACCAGCATAGCGAGAGCTTCAACGACTGTATTTTCCATTTTGAATACGGTGTTAAAACCGCACATGTTAAATACTGACTGGACGTTTCCCTTGACGTTGGCCAAACATGCCCGACCACCTTTCGCATTCAGTAGTTTGGCCATAACCAAGAGTCCACGCAAGCCGGCACTGCTAATGTAGTCAAGCTGTTCAAAATCGACCACCATGTAAATATGGCCGCTATCAATTAATTCCCGAATTATTTTTTCATACTCCGGCGCAGTAACCGCATCCAGTCTGCCGTTAACCGTTATAACGATGGCATTATTTTCTATTCTGGTTTGCAAATTCATGGGTGACATTCCTCAAGAGAGGTTATTTTTTAATCAGTAATTGTAATCTATTTTTGCCGTTAAGGCGCAGGTACTCAATGCTTTCGGTCAATTTCGTTATGATCGTCAAACCCAGATCATCGTCGGATAAGTTGTCGCTCGCAAGCGGGTCTGCTTCCTCTCCCGTACTTTCACAGACCACTTCCAGGCATTCGCTCTTTTCCGAATAGGCAATTGTCAAATCAAGCACTATCGCGGGTAAATACGGGGTATAAACTTGCAGTAATTCTTCAACCAGCAACAATAAATTATCTCTGGTTTTTTTTGGGAGACTCTGTTTTTCACAAAACGTCTCGATTTCCGCATTCATGGTATGAAGATCATAATCAGGTGAACTGATGCGACAGGTATAACTGCGAATCCTTTGGATAAATGCACGCGTCTTTTCTTTTTGCGGGTTATCAAAAATCTGTTCAGGCATACCATCTTCGTAGATTATCCCTTCGTCCATATACAATACCCGGTTTGATACCTCACGAGCAAAATCCATTTCATGGGTAACAATCGCCATCGTCATGCCCTCTTTGGCAAGGCAACGTATGACGGACAGCACTTCATTGACACTGGTTGGCTCCAGCGCTGAGGTGGGTTCGTCAAGCAGGATGATCTGTGGCTCCATCGCCAGGCAGCGAGCAATAGCCACGCGTTGTTGTTGGCCGCC
>CAIUYS010000677.1 GCA_903903365.1 uncultured Methylococcaceae bacterium | reverse complement strand
TGGTTTAAAACCGAACTGGGTATCGGCTATGATCAACGTAATGCGCTGGTTGTGGGTATAGCGATGGGCTTTGCGGTTATACCGACTATTTTTTCAATCGCTGAAGATGCCATCTTTAGCGTGCCCAAGCATTTAACCGTCGGTTCTCTGGCCTTGGGTGCAACACCTTGGCAAACCATGATTAAGGTGGTGTTATTAACTGCCAGCCCCGGTATTTTTTCTGCGGTTATGATCGGTTTGGGTCGTGCCGTCGGCGAAACCATGATTGTATTAATGGCGACAGGGAACACGCCGGTAATGGATTTAAGTGTTTTTCAGGGCTTGCGTACCTTGGCCGCCAATATTGCCGTGGAAATGCCTGAATCTGAAGTGGACAGTACGCATTATCGGGTATTGTTTCTAGCCGCGCTGGTGTTGTTTATGTTTACTTTTGTTTTTAACACGTTGGCCGAAATCATTCGCCAGCGCTTACGCGAAAAATACAGTTCATTATGATTGTGTATGGTTTAAAAGTGCAGCCCTTGATAGGGCTTAATAGGGCGACTGCCTGTGTTTCCCTTTACCCAAAAAATGTAGCGCATTATGATTAAGTTATGGTTTAAAAGTGGAGCCCCCTGGATATGGCTCAATGCAGCGGCAGTCAGTACCTGTCTTATTATGATTGTCGGGGTGCTGGGTCTGGTCACCGTGCGCGGGGTAGGGCATTTCTGGCCGCATCAAGTGACCCGATTTAGCTATCAGGAAGAAGGCAAGCAGCCCCGGATCATTATCGGCGAAAAAGTGGATACCAGCATAACGCCCGCTGCAATGGCTAAATCAACGGGCTTTAAAATGGCCGATGATGAAGAAACCCTGGTGCAGTATTTAATTAAAACCGGTAACCGTGATTTGACGGGCACTGACTTTCTGTGGATACAGGCACGCGATGTTAAGGAGCACAGTCATCCTGTCGATATGATGGTTATTGAGCGCCGCGAGTGGGGTAATTTTTATGGACAGTTGCTTGAAGTTAAAGAGAATCATAAAACGATTGCCACAGGGACACAGGCCTGGCCAATTCTTCAGACCAAGATAGATGAAGCGTTAGTCGTTTTTAAGGAAATAGCGCATTTAGAAAAAAAGGAAATTGGCGCGATAAATTATGCGTTGGAGCGACTAAGGCTTAAACAAAGAAAACTGGAATTGCAAAATAGCCTGGATGATGCTGCCAAGCAAGAAATTGCTGCGGAAAAGGCCGGTTACGAAGTGGACTATAAGCAGTATCAAGCCCAGTTAGCCACGTTATATCAAAAAATAAGAAGTGATAGTCTGGTTGCCACAACAGAAAGCGGCGCTACGTTGGAAATTCCTATAGCCAAAGTGGTTAGAGCCTTTCAGCCCAATGCCATGAGTTTGTTTGATAAAATAGTTCACTATGGCACCAAGGTGGTTGAATTCTTAGCTGATGATCCGCGTGAAGCCAATACCGAGGGCGGTATTTTTCCGGCGATATTCGGTACCGTGATGATGGTTATGATGATGTCGGTTATTGTTACGCCTTTTGGCGTAATAGCGGCGGTCTATCTGCGTGAATATGCCAAGCAAGGCTTTACTACCCGATTAATTAGAATAGCAGTCAACAATCTTGCGGGTGTACCGTCTGTGGTTTACGGGGTATTTGGCTTGGGCTTTTTTGTGTACATTTTGGGCGGCAACATAGATCAGTTGTTTTTCCCTGAATCTGCACCGGCACCAGTTTATGGTACACCGGGCTTGTTGTGGGCTTCCATTACGCTGGCCTTGCTAACGTTACCGGTCGTTATTGTGTCAACGGAAGAAGGTTTGGCACGTATTCCCAGTTCTATCCGTGAAGGCAGTCTGGCCTTAGGAGCGACTAAACTGGAAACCCTATGGCTGACGGTATTGCCTATGGCCAGTCCCGCCATGATGACCGGTTTGATTCTGGCGGTAGCACGGGCAGCTGGTGAAGTAGCGCCGTTAATGTTGGTGGGCGTGGTTAAGCTGGCTCCCACCTTACCGTTGGATGGAAATTTCCCGTTTTTGCATTTAGACAGAAAGTTTATGCATCTGGGTTTTCATATTTATGATGTCGGTTTTCAAAGCCCCAATGTTGAGGCCGCGAGACCCTTGGTTTATGCGACCGCATTATTACTGGTTTTGGTCATTATAGGGCTTAATCTGGCTGCAATTGTCATAAGAAATAATCTGCGAGAAAAATATCGCGCACTGGAAGGATAAATAAATGTCAGCACAAGAAATACGTACACACTCTATTGATATGAGTTCTGTTTTGCGCGACAAGGAAGTGTCGCAAGTCCCTAATGAAACGTGTATCAAGGTAGAAAACTTAAACCTGTTTTACGGTGATAAGCAGGCATTACATGGCATTAACATGGAAATGCCCAAGAAAAAAGTGACCGCCTATATTGGTCCCAGTGGTTGTGGTAAATCAACGTTATTGCGCTGTATTAACCGGATGAATGATCTGGTTGATAGCGCCAGAATTGACGGTAAAATTTTGTTGGATGGTGAAAATATCTACGACAAATCCGTTAATGTAGCGGCTTTGCGCAGACGCGTCGGCATGGTATTTCAAAAGCCCAACCCTTTCCCAAAGTCTATCTTTGAAAATGTCGCTTATGGTCTTCGTATTCAGGGCGTTAATGACAAACGGGTATTGGAAGAAACGGTTGAAAATGCCTTGCGCGGTGCCGCGTTATGGGATGAAATGAAAGACCGCCTAAATGACAACGCCTTGGGCATGTCAGGTGGACAGCAACAACGCTTGGTTATTGCCAGAGCCATTGCGATAGAGCCTGAAGTGTTGTTGCTGGATGAACCTGCTTCTGCACTGGATCCTATTTCAACGTTAAAAATTGAAGAGTTAATCAATGAGCTTAAAGAAAAATATACTATAGTCATTGTAACGCACAATATGCAGCAGGCTGCTCGCGTTTCTGATTACACAGCCTTCATGTATATGGGTGAATTAATTGAAATAGGTACCACCAGTGAATTGTTCACTAATCCGGTAAAAAAACAAACAGAAGATTATATTACCGGACGCTACGGATAATCAGGAGAAAATAATGGACAACAGTAAAATAGGTCAGCATATATCGGAACGGTTTAATCAAGAACTGGAAGATATACGCAATAAAGTGTTAACGATGGGTGGTCTGGTTGAGCGCCAAATTGAACTGGCGGTTGAAGCTTACACCACAGGTAATATGGAGTTGGCTGAGCAGGTCATCAAGCAGGATAATGATGTCGATGCACTGGAAGTGGCTATTGATCAGGAATGTACCCAGATTTTAGCATTGCGCCAACCGACTGCTTTTGATTTAAGGCTGTTGATTGCTGTGATTAAAATTATTCACGAGATTGAGCGCATCGGCGACAAGGCTGAACGTATTGCTGAAATGGCCATACAGTTAGCGGGTAATGAAAGCAAAATCCCTCATCATGAATTGGAGCACATGGCTGATTTGGTTAAGGGTATGCTGCATGATGCACTCGATGCTTTTGCCAGAATGACTTTGGAGAATGTGCCTGGCATTACTTCAATGGATGAAAAAGTGGATCGTGAATACGACAATATCCTCAGGCAATTGATTACCCGAATGATGGAAGACCCCAGAAATATTACCCGGACTTTGGATGTGCTTTGGACAGTCCGTGCACTGGAAAGAATTGGCGATCATGCTTGTTACATCTGTGAACATTTGGTTTATATGATTAATGGCGAAGATGTACGCCATTTAAGTCAGGAAGAACTTGAAAAGAGAGTTAAAGTGGCAAGGTAAGATTTACCGCCATCTTGGATGCTGGTTTTTCTTAGGTAACGATATCCGTGTTTTGTAGGGGCAATCCCTTGCAGTTGCCCTGATCACATCGTGGCATTAAAGGGCAGGCGTAAAGCCTGCCCCTACAGATATTGTCAGCATTTTTTGATAAAAAAGTGTCAACTACTTTCGGGCTTCTATGAAGGATGCCGAATTTTCCATGAATCATTGTCCCAAGTGCCTACATGATTTACAGGTGCAAAGTGAAATTTGCCCGCATTGCGG
>CAIUYS010000676.1 GCA_903903365.1 uncultured Methylococcaceae bacterium | reverse complement strand
ATAAAAGTGAATTAAAGTGCTGTCAATAAGTTTCGATTCAATATTAGTTGGGCTAAATACAGGCTTTTTTACTATGACTAAGGTCTTGTGTTTTTTGTTTTGCACCATTCCTGTAGCTATCCTGTAGCTATGCGTCAAGGCATACTTGAACCAGTGCAGCATTTTGAGATGAATTCTGCGATAATAAAAAACAGACTTTCAGTTTATTTAAGTTGCCGGACTGATTTTGGTTCTAACCATTTACTCTATATTTAAGTTATGAACGAAGAAACAACATTTAAACCTTGTGATCTGGTTATTTTTGGGGCGTTGGGTGATTTATCCCGTCGCAAGCTGCTTATTTCGCTGTATCGACTTGAAAAAGCCAACTTGATTGAACCCGAGACCCGAGTTATTGGTATAGATCGCTTTGAGGGCGATGCCGCAGGATTTATTGAGACCGTTCATAAAAGCTTGCAAGAGTTTTTAAATGAGCCGGTTGATGAGTTGGTTTGGTTACAATATTCGGCAAGATTCTCTTATCTGAAAATAGATTTAACCCGGCTGGATGAATATCAGGTTTTGAATACCGTCATTGACGGAAAATCCAGAGTGATGGTTAATTATTTTGCCGTGGCTCCTTTTTTGTTTACCAACATTTGTCAGGGTCTTGCTCAGTGTGGCGTTTTAAATGAAGAGTCACGGATGGTGATGGAAAAACCCATAGGCCATGATCTTAAATCATCAATAGCTATTAATGATGCGGTTGCTGAAGTTTTTAGCGAAAAACAGTCTTACCGAATCGACCATTATCTGGGTAAAGAAACAGTACTTAATTTATTGGCCTTGCGCTTCGCCAATTCAATTTTTACCACTAACTGGAATCACAATACCATCGATCATATCCAGATTACCGTTGCTGAAGAAGTCGGTATTGAAGGTCGTTGGGAATATTTTGATAAAACCGGACAAGTGCGGGATATGTTGCAAAATCACTTGTTGCAGATTCTTACTTTTGTAGCGATGGAACCGCCGGTTAATCTGCAAGCGCAAAGCATCCACAATGAAAAAATTAAGGTTCTTGCGGCGCTTCGACCTATTACCAAAGAGAATGTCGAGCTAAAAACAGTTCGTGGCTTATACACTGCCGGAGAGATTAAGGGCAAGCAGGTACCGGGCTATCTTGAAGAAGAAGGCGCCAATACTGAAAGTACTACAGAAAGCTTTGTCGCGTTAAAAGTCGCTATTGATAACTGGCGCTGGGCCGGTGTGCCATTTTACTTGCGTACCGGTAAACGGATGACTTACAAACGTACCGAAATTGTTGTCAATTTTAAGCAATTGCCGCATAACATCTTTAAAGAAAGTTTTACTGATTTACCGTCAAACAAGCTGATCATTCACTTGCAACCGAATGAAGGGGTAGAAATTCAGATACTCAATAAAATACCGGGTATTGATGAAAATATTAAACTGCAAAAAACCAAGCTGGATTTGAGTTTTTTTGACACTTTTAAAAACAGCAAAATTTTCGGCGGTTATGAAAAATTAGT
>CAIUYS010000675.1 GCA_903903365.1 uncultured Methylococcaceae bacterium | reverse complement strand
GGGCTTTTCACTATGAAAGAAGCTCATGCAATGGCTTGTCAATCCCGATGAGGAAATTCTCGACTGGAAAGCCGTGTGCGGGAAAACCGCACGCACGGTTTGGAGGGAGGGGAGGTTAATAGCCTTCCCTACCCCTATCACGAGTTGCACAGGCTCCCGAACTCCGCAGCCTTTATTTTAAGTTTCCGGCATGTAGGCCGCATTCTTTTTTAGCGCCAGATTCCCACCACCAGCGACCTACGCGCTCATGCTGATTAGGCAGAACAGCGCGGGTGCAAGGTTCACAGCCTATGCTGATAAAACCTTTTTCATGGAGTTCATTATAAGGCACCTGATAGGCTTCAATATAATCCCAAACTTGCGCTGAACTCCAGTTTATCAAGGGATTAAATTTTATCAGCGAATGCTCGGCGGTAGAAAATGCCGTATCGATTTGCACTTCAGGAATGTCTTGTCGCGTATCCAGGCTTTGGTCTTTGCGTTGACCGGTAATCCAGGCATCAACCGTTGCCAGTTTGCGTTTTAAGGGTTCAACTTTACGAATGCCGCAACATTCTTGATGACCCTCTTCATAAAAGCTAAACAGGCCTTTGTTTTTTACAAAGCCATCCAGCACATTTCGGTCTGGCGTTAATAATTCAATCTCTATCTGATAATGTTTTCTGACTTTTTCTATAAAGCGGTAGGTTTCAGGGTGCAAGCGACCGGTATCCAAAGAGAAAATACGGATGTCTTTTCTGATATTAACCGCCATATCAATCAGCACCACATCTTCTGCACCACTGAAAGAAATCGCTATGTTATCAAACAACTCCAGTGCTTTTTTAAGAATGGTGCGTGGGTTTTTATGGGTTAAATCGGCTTGTAATAGCTCAATATCTAAGGCTGTCATGAGGATGTGTTTTATTTTTGTGAGAAATACTGTTCCAAGAACTTATCAAAAGGGATTTGCTCTTGGCTTTCAATGGCTTGTTGTTGGGCAAGCGAGGTTTTAGCCAGTGCGGTAAATTCTTGGGTATGGATTTCATCCAGCTTGGAACCGCTAAAATACCGGGCATGTTCAGCCGATTTGTTTAAGGCAAAACGGCTGAAAGGTTGATGCGTTTCGGCCATGCTTTCCAGTATTCTTGCGGATGCTGTCAAGTCCGGATTTTGGACCAGCAATTGTTGTTGCGCCAACGCTGCGCTATAAGGTTTGTCGGTATCCTCTTTATCCAGAATGGCACAAACAGGCTGCATGGACTCAAGAATTTCGGTTGCCCAGTCCTGCAATAAAATCTTTTGATCACCTTGATCCAGTTGCAATCCCGGTTTTCTGCCAAAATTGGCAACCGCCAACTGGTTGGCATTGTTGATCTGGTGGTCAGCGTCTGAAACCGGCGGGCTATCTTTTAACAAACACGTTAATAACAGCGCTTCAATAAAACGGGCTTTAGCCTCATCTATGCCAAGCGGATCAAATAAATCCAGATCAAGAGAGCGCATTTCGACATAGCGAACGCCCCGTTTTTTAAGGGCTAGTGTGGGTTTTTCGCCAGAGTGGATAATTTGCTTGGGTCGAATCGTGCTGTAAAACTCGTTTTCAATTTGTAGAATATTACTATTAAGTTGGCGGTATTCGCCATTCACGGCAATTCCAAATTGTTCATAGTCAGGGTAGGGCGTTTCAATGGCTTGACTTAAGCTATCAACATAGCCCGTTAAAGAGTTGTAATCAATTTTTAGATTAGCCTGATTCTTGCTTTTATAACCGATATCACTCATGCGTAATGAGGTCGCGTAGGGATGATAAAGCGTGCCACCGTCAAACTCTTCAAAGTGCGCCATTAACTCCGGACGACTTTTAAAGAAGTTTTTACAAATGGCTGGCGATGCGCCAAATAAATACAGGATTAACCAACCCAGTCTTTGAAAGTTTCTGATTAAACCAAAGTAAGAGTCGGCTTTGAGTTGTTCCAAACTACCCAGGCTTTTTTCTTGTTGATGTAAAGCGGGCCACAAGGCTTCGGGAACCGAATAATTAAAATGAATACCGGCAATGGCCTGCATGGTGCGTCCGTAACGATGCCATAAACCATGTCGATAAACATGCTTCATGTGACCTATGTTAGACGTGCCGTATTCAGCAATGGGAATGCTTTCGTCACCATTAATTCCGCAGGGCATACTGGCACCCAGTAATATTTCATGGTCCAAATGGTCATAAACAAACTGGTGGACGTTGCGTAAATAGGCCAGGCTGTCTTTTATATCGGCAAATGGCGGCGTGATTAATTCAATCAGCGCTTCGGAATAATCCGTGGTGATCGTTGGATGTGTCAGTGCCGAACCTAAGGCGGTCGGGTGGGGTGTTTGGGCGATAAAACCATCTTGGCCTATACGCAGACTTTCTTTTTCAATACCTTTAAGCCCCCCACAGAGCAGATGTTGATTGTCGTTTGCCAGAAGTTGATCCAGGCGCGTTGAAAGCTTATTAGTAAAATAGGTCATAGAGTAGGCGTGTGTTCCCTGCAGTCCTGTATAATTGGCTTATTATAAAGGGTTTAACTGATTGAAGAAATATTATCGCGGGAGAAGTGGTGAATAAGAAGCCCATTGAAATACTCAAAGCCGTTTTTGGCTATGATCGTTTTAGAGGTCAGCAACAGGATGTTATTGAACAACTCTTGGCGGGGCAGGATGCACTGGTATTAATGCCGACCGGTGGCGGTAAGTCGTTGTGTTATCAAATTCCCTCTTTAATCAGGCCGGGAGTGGGTATCGTCATTTCTCCGCTGATTGCCTTAATGCAGGATCAGGTCAGTGCCTTGCTACAGTTGGGCGTAAAAGCCGCCTTTTTAAATTCCACGTTATCTCAGGATGAGGTGCGCAGCATTGAACGGCAATTACTTAATAACGAACTGGATTTACTGTATATTGCGCCGGAAAGGTTAACATCAGGTCGTACTATTGCGCTGTTTCAACGTATCCAGATTGCCTTGTTTGCCATTGATGAGGCGCATTGCGTATCCCAATGGGGGCATGATTTTCGGGCAGATTATTTGCAGCTGTCTTTGCTGCATGAGCAATTTCCGACTATTCCGCGCATTGCCCTGACCGCAACCGCTGACGAGAAAACCCGGCAAGAAATTATCCTGCGCTTAAATCTGGAACACGCGCCGTTGTTTCTCAGCGGTTTTGATCGTCCCAATATCCGTTACCGGATCGTTCAAAAACAAAATGCCCGCGAACAATTAATCGAATTTATCACGGCTGAACACGCAGGAGATGCCGGGATTGTTTATTGTTTATCGCGTAAAAAAGTCGATGAAACCGCTGAATGGTTGCGGTCAAAAGGGATTAAAGCCTTGGCCTATCATGCCGGCATGAGCAACGATTTGCGTTACCAGCATCAGCACCGGTTTTTAATGGAAGACAGTCTGGTGATTGTTGCCACCATCGCTTTCGGCATGGGCATTGATAAGCCCAATGTGCGCTTTGTGGCGCATTTGGATTTACCTAAAAGTGTGGAAGCCTATTATCAGGAAACCGGCAGGGCAGGGCGTGACGGTTTGCCCGCTAATGCCTGGATGGCTTATGGCTTGCAAGATGTTATTACCTTGCGGCGAATGTTGGCCGATTCTAACGCCGATGAAGCCCATAAACGTCTGGAATTGCATAAACTCGATGCGATGTTGGCGTTATGTGAGCAAGTACATTGTCGGCGGCAGGCGTTATTACAGTATTTTGGCGATCATCTTGAGCAGCCTTGCAATAATTGTGATACCTGTTTGGAAACGGTAGAAACCTGGGATGGAACCTTGGTGGCACAACAAGCATTATCCTGTATTTATCGCACCGGACAACGCTTTGGCGTCGGTTATTTAATTGATGTGCTACGCGGAAAAGTAACTGAACGGATTATCGGTTTTGCCCACGATAAACAATCCACGTTTGGCATAGGCAAAGAGCTGGATGAGCAGCAATGGTCTTCCGTGTTTAGGCAGTTGGTCGCACGGAGTTTGGTGTCCGTTAATTTTGATCATTTTGGTGTGTTGCAACTCACCGATGCTTGTCGTCCGATTTTGCGTGGTGAACAACAGTTGATGTTACGCAAGGACATAAAACCCGAAAAAAGCAGGCTTCGTAAAAAGGGTGCCAGCAAATCAGTTAGCAGGGGCGAGAGCAATAGTGAGTTATGGGAGGCATTACGCGCCAAGCGTCGAGAAATTGCCGATGCACAGGATGTGCCGCCGTACATTATTTTTAATGACGCAACCCTGACCGCCATGCTTGAAATCAAGCCAACCAATCGTCAACAAATGTCCTTAATATCCGGCGTTGGCGAGCAAAAACTCAAGCTTTATGCAGATCAGTTTTTGGCGGTTATCAGCGATTATGTTGGCGAGCACACTACGTCGGATACTGTGACAGAATCAGCAGATTTGTTCAAACTGGGTTTTACCATTCAGCAGATTGCCCAAAAACGGGGCTACAAAGAAGAGACGATTTATAATCACCTTTCACAAGCTTTGGAGCAGGGATTACTGGTATTGCGTGATGTCGTGGAACTGCCTGATCCGGAAATAAAACGAATTGAAGACGCTATTTTAAGCCTGCCAAGCGAGCAACAAAATGCCTTAAAACCCGTTTATGAACTGTTTGATGGTCAATACAGTTATGGCGTTTTACGTTGTGTGCGAGCGTCTTTGCAATATCAAACAGCGTAACAGTCGATGTATAAGTTGAGTTTTTACATCCCGGAAACGCATCTTGAACCGGTAAAAAACGCCTTGTTTGCAAAAGGTGCAGGGCATTATAACGCTTATGATCAATGCTGTTGGCAAGTGCAAGGCCTCGGGCAATTCAGGCCGTTGGCAAACAGCCACCCCTTTCTTGGGCAGATTAATCAACTGGAAAAAGTCGTTGAATATAAAGTGGAAATGATTTGTACCGATGCCGTAATCAAGGACGCTGTGCAAACGCTACTGGTTACTCATCCTTATGAAGAACCGGCCTATGAGATTTATAAGCTATTGACGGTTGACGATTTATAAGCTGATACTCAATCTTCAAGTTTTTAATAATTGATTTCGGGTAGTCGGCGATAACAAGCAACATGTGTTGTAGGCCGGAATAAGACCACCCAAGCGTAGCGCGTGGTGGCGTTTCCGGCACAGTCGTAGCGGATGCCGGAAACGCTTATTCTCGCTTGCGCTCGAAAAACCTTATTCCGGCCTACGCCTATAAATCGTAGTTATTCAAGCCCCCTCGCTTTGCTCTCCCCCTGAGATTTAGGGTTTCACAGTGCCGGCCTTCGTGCTTCTCGAAACCAACCTCGGTAGCGTTCCATTTTTGCGTGTTGTTCTGCGGGTGCGTGACGGTGGCAGGTGGAATACTCGGCTGTACCCGGCTTCGCACCCCAACGCATTTCGGCGCAGTCGTTGGGATTATAAGCCGTTTCGTATAAGGGCTTTCTTGCCAGTACCTCGGCTATCGAAAGCTCCCACAGGCTGCCGTTGCTACGCGTATAAAAGATACTGCGTTCCTTGATGCGCCTTGCGTGGTGCTGTTCGATCCAGACCTTCGCTTGTTCGGGACTTCTGCCATTCATCACGAACAAGTCGGGATGACGCATGATTTTCTCGGGCAACTCAGTCAACACCTTGATGGCGATAATGAGGCGCAGGTCACGCGAAGGTGTGGAGTAATCCTCCCAAGACCCGACAGTCTGAAAAATTGCAGCACCGTCCGGCATGAGGATAACGCTGCCGGGGTTCCTGCGAAAATACGTTTCACCGTTATTCACCGAGACTACGCGGGTCTCTATTTGCTCCACCAAAGCATCAAGAGTGGCTTCGTAAGCTTGTTGGGGATCAAGGCCGGCGGGGTTGATGAGCTTGGCCAGCTTGGCATAAAAATCGTCAGAAGAGAGTTGAGTTTGTTCCAGGGAAAAGAGGGCGAAGCCAGGGTTGTCGACCAGTTCATCATTGGCGAGCGTTCGCAATCCGCCCGAGGCCGCACCAACCAAGGGTCGAAAAACCTTAAAGCCAGGCCCTGCATTGGCATTGTTGGCAAACAAAAAAGTACCTTCCCAAAAGCGTTTACGGGTGACCGAGTTGTCCGGTTGGGCATCAACGGCCAACAACATACCCGGACGATCTACTGTTTGCGCTACCCATTCTGCCAACACTAACACATGACCGTAAGGATCGGCATAGACAGTCCCCGGCCAAAGCGTCTCCCGACGAAGAGCGGTAGGGTATAGATCGGTAAACTCGTCCTCAAGGCCGGTTCGCGCGGAGCCTGAGTGGACGGTATTTGCCAGTTGCTCATTGACATGCCTGAAGCTGGCTTGCGAGCTGATGCCGTGGGTGAACTCGGTATTAATGGTAGCCGCCCCACAACGAGGCGATGCGTTGGCCGAGCCTCGACCACAGGTGCGAAAGGCGATTGGCAGACCGACCTTCCAGGCAAAATAAGCTCGCAAGGTATAAGGCAGGTCGGCGCAATCGGGCGTTAGTGGCAGGTTATTGTCTTCGTTACTTCCGAGATAATTGTACAGAAAGTTGCGCTCGTGGTTACGCAATACGGGCTCCAGGGAAGGGAAGCTCAAATTTTCCTCGTGCGGCGCACCAAATAACGCTTCGATCCAGGCAGAATAAAAGGCTTCGGTGGCAAGCCCCCATACTTTTTGGCTTTTGTGTGTGTCTGTCCCATCAATGGTGAGCGGATGGCAAGCGGTAAGCTGACCATTTCGCCCCGCCATCACCTGATAAACTCCAGCGTTAAGTCCTGCCAAAGCACTGGTCAGACTCCAGGGCGGGCCTCCCCGGTGTTGAAATTGCAGAGGCGTGCGTCGACCTTGGTTGTCGATAAGCGTCATTTCTGACAGCGAGCCATCCGTGGACACGGCCATGATTTTAATTGGCCTATCGGCTTTGGGATTAACAGGGGATATCCAGATATGTGTCTCGCCGGTTTCTTCGCAGGAATAAGCGTCGGCCAACGCCAGCGAAATGCTGGCTACTGTTAGTAGTAGTCCAACGAGAAAATAGTGAAAAATTTTTATTTGGGTTGTCATGTCCTCACGTCCGTTCTAATAATAGGCAGGTTCCGTCGTCTGGGCTGGCTGTTACCTATCAGGCTAATATTTTGTCCATCCTGAGCGAGTCAGCCGTCATTAACACTTTTGAATGCGCTAAACCCTGCCTATTCATGAGATACTTAACGCCAGTGTCTAATAATAACTGTAATCAATTAACCGAGAAAAATCCATGACTCATTATATGTACACCACGTCCGTACCCGTTTTCAAACAGTTATTAAGTAGCCTAAGCGCTATTTTGATTAAAGCTGAAGCCTTTGCTACCGAGAAAAAATTTGAACCGAAAGTATTGCTGGACGCGCGACTGTTTCCTGACATGTTCCCCTTGCTTCGCCAAGTACAAATCGCTACCGATTTTGCCATGAGTGTAACTGCACGGCTGGCCGGTGTTGAGGTGCCGGTGAATGACAATAACGAACAGACTTTTTCCGAATTACAAGAACGAATTGGCAAAGCCTTGTCGTTTATCGAAAGCCTGACACCCGTGCAATTCGAGGGTAGCGAAACACGTGAAATCGTATTACGCCCGGGTACACCGAAAGAGAAAAAATTGGTTGGTCACACCTACCTGTCCAACTACGGATTACCGCAGTTTTTCTTTCATGTCACCACTGCCTACGCTATTTTGCGGCACAATGGGCTGGAAGTCGGCAAAGGCGATTTTATGGGTGCTTATTAAGCGTACTCAAGAGTAGAGCAATAATTAACTGCTTTATCGATGCTTGAAACTTGATTCGAAAAGATCAATTAAAATCGTAACGATTCAGCCGTTAAAATAGAACACAGATGACACTGATTTGACTGATAAACACGGATAAGAGACGTTTTTTAATTTCATGAAAATTTTACCTAAACACGTAAAGTATTTTTAGCTAAAAATAAAATCCGTTGAACCCCGTATAATCAGTGTCATCCGTGTTCTATGATCGAAACCAACAGCTTCTGAGTAGGTACGAATTCAAACCAAAAAATAAATACCTGCGCCCAGCCATGTCAAGAATAGCAGCAGCCAAGGAAGCCAGTGCTGTCGATAAATTATTTCTTCTTGTATTTCATTGTCATCCGACTTAATCGATTGCTCCTTTTGGCTTGCTGTTTTCTTGATTTTTCTGTTCAAGTCTCTGGTTTTTTCCTTTTGCTGTTTTTTGTAGAGATCAATGCCTTTTTGAATGCCATGAGCAATCAGCTTGGTTTGCTCTTTAGTTTGAGCAGGACGCTGAGTTCCTTTGGCTATTATCAACGCTTCTTCTTGCGTTTGCTGCGATGGCTTTTGATAACTGTTTTTAGTCATAATGGTCTTTTTATAAGTCGAAATAATGGCTAGGGAAGACTTCTGCCTCGTTTGGTTGATGGGATTAGGGCTTGGAATCCCAGTCAGGCTTACGGAATTTAATGAGCACAATGGTCGCTGCAACGATGAGCCATAAGGCTAACAAATAGAGTGCGTTGATAAAATTACCTGTTTCTGTCTTTATCCATGCTACCAGTACCGGGCTTAAATAACCCGCTAAATTACCGCAGGCATTAATTAAAGCAAGTCCACCGGCAGCCGCAGTGCCACTTAAAAAGGCAGTCGGCAAAGACCAGAACACAGATAATGCCGATAAAATGCCAAGACTAGCAAGTGAAAGCCCCAATAGCGCCAACGGTAAATCAGCATGATTAAGGGCGCTTAACATAAGTCCGGTACTACCCGCCAACGCACTTAAGGCCACATGCCAAGCGCGTTCATTGCGCTGGTCTGAAGAATGCCCGACTACTATCATGCCGATTGCTGCCACACCATAAGGAATGGTAGTGAGCAGTCCGGTATGCCAGAGGTTTTGGTGGCCAAAATCGGTGATTATTTGCGGCAGCCAAAAAGAAATTCCGTAGAGTCCCATCACGATAGAAAAATAAACCAGGCTAAGTAACCAAACGTTGGTATTACCAAGGGCTTTGTTAAATCGGATAATATGACCTACTTGTTCTTTTTTTGCGGCATCGGCCTGTAACTGTGCAATCAACCAGTGTCGCTCATCGTCTGTTAGCCATCGCGCCTCTGCCGGGCTATTTTCCAGCCACACGGCAACCACTATGCCTAGTAGCAGAGCGGGTAAGGCTTCAACTAAAAACAACCATTGCCAACCGGCTAATGTCCCAATACCATCCAGATAAGTCATAATAAATCCCGAAAGAGGTCCGCCGATAATGCCCGCTAAAGCAACCGATGTCATAAAAGTTGCCGTGGCTTTAGCGCGACGCTGCGCGGGATACCAATACGTCAAATACAAAATAATGCCGGGAAAAAAGCCTGCCTCGCCCGCCCCTAACATAAAGCGCACGACATAAAATTGCAGGGGTGTACTGACAAAAACCATTGCGGCGGCCAATAAGGCCCAGACAATCATAATTCGGGCAATCCAAATTTTTGCGCCTACCCGTTGCAAAATCAGATTGCTGGGGATTTCAAACAGAAAATAACCAATAAAGAAAATACCCGCACCCAAGCCATAAACGCTATCGCTAAAGCCCAGTTGTTCGGACATGGTCAGCTTGGCAAAGCCTATGTTGACACGGTCAATATAGGCGATAATGTAGAGACAGATCAAAAAAGGTAACAGTCGACGATTGAGTTTGCGATAAACTTGAAACGCTAAAATTGAAGTTTGAGCGACTGGCATGTGGCGATTAGGTATAAATTGAAGGCGGGTTCAAAAGTATAAGTGATTATTAAAATAACCGCACCTGTTTAAATTGACTTATAATTTTGTGCAAGTTGGTATTTATATTTTTTGTTGAGACCTTATGAATAATGCACATAAAGAAGTCGGTGAGTTTTTTAATGCCTGGGCGGTTTATCGCAAGGTATTAACCAATAATTACATGCACCACAGAGAAATTTATCAGGCGGTTACTGCCTTACTGGCTGAACACTGGGAAACGCTACCTTTTAAGCTACTTGATTTAGGCTGTGGCGATGCCAGTTTCCTGGCTCCAGCGCTTAATGGCAGAAATATTCAGCACTATGTAGGCTTTGATCTTTCTGATCCGGCCCTTGTGCTTGCTGCTGAAAACATGGCGCCTCTGGGTTGTAAGACTGATTTAATTAATATCGATTTTATGGAGGGCTTGGCACAAACAAAAGAGCGTTTCGATATTGTTTTCACCAGTTATGCCTTACATCATTTAAGTCGGGAAGAAAAAGCCGAATTCTTTCGCCTGGCACATAACGTACTGACTGAACAGGGCCTGTTAATTATCATTGATGTTATGCGTGAGCCCAATGAAACCCTGCCTGTTTATTTGGATAATTATTGCCAATGGGTGAGGGATAAATGGCTACAACTTGATGAGCAAGAGTTGACGGCTCTTACCCAACATATTCGTCATAACGATCTACCTGAAACTGAGACCCACTTATCTGCGATGGCGGAAGCCGAGGGTTTTTGTCCGGCAACCCCTATGTTCCATGTAGTTTGGCATCAGGCGCTTTTCTTTAGTAAAAAATGAAAGGCGTTTGCAGTGTAACGTAATCGCCATGTTTATTAAGGTGGCGCTATTATTTTAATTCTGTCGGTGGCTTGCTATCGAAAAACGGGGTGTAAATTGATGGTCATTACTGCTTCAAAAACTGTAAAATAGCGTTTTATTATTGACTGTAGTGATGAAATGACAGAGAGTGATGAAGTCGCCAATAAACCTGACGAAGAAGAATTAGAAATAAAGCGCTTTGCGGATAAAGGCAATAAACTTAAACGAACCTGGATCATTGGCATCCTGGT
>CAIUYS010000674.1 GCA_903903365.1 uncultured Methylococcaceae bacterium | reverse complement strand
TGGCTTACGCCGACAGGGACTTTCACCCTGTTGATAAGTTGCCCTTGTGGGCGCACGAGGTCAGGCTTTGCCTGACTGTTTTTTTAGTCTATTCGATAAAGTCCAAATACTTTTGTAACAAAAGGTAACAGCTTGTTACAAACCATTCGATGTTAGCCCAAATAGTATCATCCATCCAAGAAACCCAAGCCCTTTACATAACCA
This sequence comes from uncultured Methylococcaceae bacterium, assembly GCA_903903365.1. Taxonomy (GTDB): domain Bacteria; phylum Pseudomonadota; class Gammaproteobacteria; order Methylococcales; family Methylomonadaceae; genus Methylobacter_C. The sequence goes on along the minus strand of CAIUYS010000674.1, from coordinate 1,958 downwards.
TAGGCCAATATAAGCTTTAATTATAACAAAACTCACCTATTAACCGCCCTAAAATTTACTTTTTTACTTAAAATTCTTGCACATTGTTATCTTCAGTTACAATTTTAAAATTGTTTGGAAAACTTTTTTAATTTATATTGTTTACAAATCATAAATACCGCAAGTTACTTTAATTGAGCTAGCTATGGTTTGTTAATCTGTCAATCGCCATTTAATTCCTCCCTATTAGAGACTATTATGCATAAAAAATTATTAGCCACATTAGTATTAAGTATTTGTGCCAGTACCGGTGCGCAAGCCTCTCCGTTTACCTATGAGTTTGAAACAAGCTGGACTAATGGTAACGACCCAGCACGGTACTATGGTACCGGTGCAACCCTTGATATTACGGTTGATAACGGCGGAACATCGGCACTTTATCAAACATGGAATTGGGCTGATATTACACAATTAAAAGTTACCACTTTGAATAACAATGTGAGCATGACAACTAATCCAAGTTCTTGGTACAATCACACCTTCGATAGCAGTTCTCCTTCATTTATCACCTCCGATAGCACAGGAAATAATGCCCAAGTCGCGTTTAATGGCTACAGTTTTATAACACAATACGAATTTAATAGATTTGAACTATCGTCTTGGGGTAATAGTAATAATATTGGGCTATATCAAGATCAGACCATGGAAATGATGATGAGCGGCACGGATGCACCGTCGGCATTTACCTCGTTCCCTGACGGAACCCAGTTTTCTGCTGTTAATATAAATTCAGTCGCTGCGGTTCCCGTACCGGCTGCTGTCTGGTTATTTTTAAGTGGCTTAATCGGCGTCCTGGGTTTAAATCGTCGCAATAAAATCAGCTAATTAGTTATTCGGCTGTTTGAGCCGGAGCGCAATGTGGCGCCTATAAAGGCAAAGCAGGAGCGCTCTTGGCGTTTCATTGCAAGGCACCAATTATAGATTTTCTATCCGAAATTCCGGCATGGGCATATCAACAGTCCTGTTCCTGTCGGCAATCCAACTTGCAGAACAACTGATTCGTTGAACCTGTATGCCCATGTAGATCGGGGTTTGCAAGCCCCGACTGGAGTCGATGGATGCTTCTTAGTCTTTTCTTCGTGTCTTCGTGGTGTTATTTTTTAAGTTTATGATTGATTGTGAAGCGTGGAGGGGATTGTAAACCCGTCACTCACGTTTTAAAAGTTATTGAAGTCTTCAAACGTTTCGGTCGGGATTGTAAACCCCGAGCAGCATAGGGTATCCCTCTACAATTTTGAAGAAGATTCGTAGGGGTAGAAAATTTTCTCCCCCCTACACAAGTATTTCTCACTCCAGCAGGCTACTTGCTTTACACAATGTAGCAGGGCAAATGAAGCGTGACGGGGTTTGCAACCCCGTCACTCACATTTTAAAAGCTATTAAAATCTTCAAACGTTTCGGTCGGGGTTGCAACCCCCGACCAGCACGTAATACCTCATGGTCTTTTCTTCGTGTTCTTCGTGTCTTCGTGGTGTTATTTTTTAAAGTTATGTTAAATGCTTCGTTTACCAATCGCGCTTATAAAGATTTCCCCAGAACTTTATAAATTACATACATTGCAAAGATAACCGTCAAAATGTAAATACCCGCTGAAATCATTTAAAAATCCTCGTCAGCCGTGGTCGGGCAACGGCTTTATCGTTGCCCGACAAGCCTGCCGAAATTGTTGGGCGCAAAGAGACGCGCCCGACCTACATGTCTTTAAATATATCTGATAGTTGTTGGGCATCAATAGCCAGATCAAACCAACGCTCAATGGTCTCCACCGGGGCATTAGAAATAGAACGAGTTATATCAGTCGGTAGGGTGCCAAAGCGTTTGGCCAATAATCGTTGCAAAGCCAGCATTTCACCTTCTTGCCTGCCTTCTTGTTTGCCTTCTTGTTTGCCTTCTTGCCTGCCTTCTTGCCTGCCTTCTTG
>CAIUYS010000673.1 GCA_903903365.1 uncultured Methylococcaceae bacterium | reverse complement strand
TGGCGGAACTGGTAGACGCGCCGGATTCAAAATCCGGTTGGGGTGACTCAGTGCCGGTTCGATTCCGGCTCTCGGTACCAAATTTAGGTTTCGAGTTGTGCAAAGAAATCAGTGGCTTAGAGAGTTTTTATAATTCTCTAGGCCATTTTTCGTTGTGCTGTACTATCCTGCTAAATTTAAAATGGTACAGTTTTGGTACAGTGACAAAAAAACACCCGCAACAAACGCCAATAATTCAGACATAAAAAAGGCCGGAATAACCCAGCCTTGAATGTTATGTCATTGCATCAATTCACATCATCAGTTTTGTGTTTAAGTCATGACCGATAATGTAAACAGCTCGGTATATTGTTCAATCAATTTTGAATCGGCATAATTATCAAAGGTTGGTTCGTCTTTACATTGTGCCTGTGTTTTTACCGCTTCAATACTTACTTTAAATAATTGGCTTACTTCAATCAAAGCACTATTCATAGAAGCCAGCTTTGCAGCAAACCGAACACCAAGCCCCTCATGACCGTTTGGATTATCTGAAGCATGTAACGCCATCATCATTAATGCTCTGTTTTTCCAATATTCAGTGCCGTAAATCCTGACAAGGTTTTGCATTCCTGCCGCTCTCGTTTGGTAATCGGTATGTACACATAAATATTTTTCGCGTGGAACACTATCAACAATAATTTCTATCTCGTTTATATCATTCCTAGATAATGCCTCAAATGCCAACACGGCTTGCTCATGGGGGGTTAGTTTGGTGAAAAGCTTATTTACTTGTGATGGTTTCATTTTCTTAATTCCAATTGTTTCTCTATATGAGTTAATCGTTCAGTCAGTTCTTGCAGTTCAATCAATTTTCCTTGATTAGCCAATGCTGTTATTAATTGCGCCCCTATGTCCGGTGGTATGTTTCCCGATAGTGTAGCTCTGATTATTTCGCCGCCTTGTTCTGTAAGTGTGCCATTAACTGGCAAATTGATTGCCATAGATTGCGGTTTGAGTGAAGGAACGCATCTATCAAGCAATATCTTTGCCGCCGCTGTGTCGCCTTCTTTGGCTTGTTCAACCAGTTTTAAAATAATGTCTGGCATATCATCAATAATGGATTTTCTTAGCAAAGTGGCGGGTGTTTTATTCTTTGGCCGTCCTTTGGGATTGCCCGATTGTCCGGGCTTAAATTTTGCCGCTGTCATCTGTTTGCTTCCTGTTTGTATCAGTTAATTATTTTGTAAAATGTCGTTACCCCCTGCCAGCTAAACCCGCTAAACAGGCTAAACAGGCTAAAGGGGGTTTAGCTGGTTTAGCTGGTACAGGGTAGGCGTGTTTTACAGAAAAACCGGATTAATTAAATACTCTGGTAAAGGTGGCCGCCCGGTTAATGGTTTAGGTTTTCTTTGCATCATTAACCAGTTTTCTTCTATCAGGATGTTACAGGCCGCTTCTGCTTCCTGCTTATCCTTCAATCCGTGCCAACCTTTGTCATAAACTGCTTTGGTAGTAAATGGACTGGGTAAGCACTTGGTTTTTATCTTATCGGCCAATCTAACCGCCGCTTCGTGTTCTGGACTCTCTGACATTGCATAAATGCGCCTTGCATGGGTTTCCAGATACTTACACCAATCAACCGCCAATCGTGCCGCCTTGCCGTTTACATTGCCCCGCGCTTTGTTGTCTGCAATATCAATGCAATGGAATATCAAAGCTAATGAAGGCATCAAAGAACGGAATTTCCCGAAGTGTTCACACATTAAAGGATTTTCTTCTTTTTGAATCTTGATAGTTTGTAAGTCAGTCAGCCAATGATTAAAAACTTCCTGCCCGGCATCATCAAACCTAAAGTATGGCCGTTCGTCATACTCTCCCTTGATTGCTCCATACTGGATAAAGTCCAGTTCAGCCAATGCCTTCATAATATCGAAGGCTCGCATCTTTTCGGCCTTGTTTGGCTTGGTGTCGATTAACTGCCATGCTTGGGGTTCATCCGGCCAGACTGCAAGCTGTAAGCGTTGCACTAAACCATCATTGTTCCCTTTGTTGGCTTGGTACAAGTAACGCGCCAACTTATCCGGCTGTATGCCTCCCAGTAGGCTTATACAAATACTTTTAGCATCCGTTATGCCCCGGCCTATCTTTACATCAGTATATGAACCATCACCATTCCAGCCTTCCAGAAAGTAGGCGCGTTCGTCTGCTCCATCGTCTCTATCCCATTTCACAAGCAACCCTGTTAATTCGTCTCTGAAAACTAAAATACCGCGCTCATTCTGGACTTGTAACAAAGTCATAGACTGTATGCTGGTTTCGTTGGTTTTGAATAGTCGCCGGGTGGCTTCGGGTTCGGTGCTTTGGGTTAAGTCCAGATAATCAGCTTTTAACTTCTGCATATCATCACCTTGCACTATTCCATCTTTGCCTTTACCTTTTGCCGCTTTGGATAGCTCCCCCTTTACCGCATCAATCATGGCCTTGTTTGCCAGTCCATCAAATTCAGCCCCGGCCTTATCCTGCTCGAATAGTTCGCCGTATTCAGCCTGTAGGCGTTCCAGTAAGCTCATGGGTTCTTTCATACTGGGTGTTTTCAGAACCACCGAAGGCCGTCCAATACATGCCCCCCATACATTAGGGATAACTTCCCAATCATCCCAGCGTTTAGGCTTAATGGAACAACCCGCGCCAATTAGAGAACCAACAATAACAAGGCTTGATACCGCCGCAAAGTCTCCCGGTGTCTGCATCCTGTGGGACACATCAGCCAACCATGCCCGGAATGGTTCTGGTATCAGTTCAGTTTGTAAGGCTTGCACTGGTAAGGTGTCAGTTTCTATTTTGTTGGGATTTTCCCATTTAAAAGCACTGTACCCCTCACCTGCTAAACCTGCTAAACCCGCTAAACCCCATTCTTCCGGTATTGGTTCGGCCTTTTGAATCTCTACCCGTAACTTTTCTTTTAGGGGTTCGTGTAGGTTTTCAGCAATAGGCGCGTAACCTTCCCAGTTATCAACCCAACCTTGCAACCAGTCCACAATGTCGCCTTTATCGGGTAGTCCTTCCAGTCGCACCACTTTAACCTGTGGCGGTTCTGGTAAAGCCGCTAACGCCCCGTAAACATCCTTTATGTAATGTTCGCCGGGTTCGTCCTTGTCTGGTAGCAAGTAAACCATCTTGTAACCGTTTAACGGTGTCCAGTCTGCTTGTTTAGCCGCTGGTGAACCGCCCAGACTGGTTACGGCTGTTATACCTATACTTTGCAAAGCCGCCGCGCTCTTTTCGCCCTCTACGATAAATACCGCTTTATCTTTTGAATGGTTCGCCAGCTTATCAAGCCCAAATAATGGCCGTGGGTTAAGCTCTATACCGGGTGTCCAGTTCGTGCCGTTACGTTTAAAGAATGGCACAATATCTTTTTTGCCTTCCCCGTCTTGATACCTGCCAACAACCCCGAAGGGTGCGCCGTCCGTGGCGCAATAGTTCCAAGCATGGATTAATGGTTTTCCGTTGTAGCTTTTAGGAATATCTACCATGCCAGCCCCCAATCATCAGCCAGCTTTGCCAGTGCTTCGGCAAATTGAAGGCCGTACAGTGCCATAATGAAGGCAATAACATCACTTCCAGCTATCCCACAAGCAAAGCACTTAAAAGCCCCTGTAGTCAGATTTACACGGAATGAACCTGTGCTGTTGTCTGCATGGAATGGACATAAACCGCCGTCATTCCAGTCATGTTTTTTTAACGGTGCGCCGGGTAGTTCATGGCTGTAAAAGTCAAACGGATTGATTGAGCGTTTGATATAATCAACATTCAGTTTTTTATTTAACAGTGCCATCATTGCCCCCTAGGTTTGCGGCTTGGGGGTAATACTTATCCATCAATTTATTATTGCTTTGGACAATAATGTTATCTATGGTCGTTTGCATATTGTCCATGCTTTCTTCATGCGCCCAGCCCATACATCCGATTAGGTCTTTAAGCACAAGCAATGATTCTTTAAACTCGCTTGCGTCAAATACATCAGTATTTAAGCTGTTAAGCAGCTCATTAACGGAATCATCTGCAAAGAACTTATATTCAGAAAATGAAGGCGGGTAATCTATAAAATCAGGCTCGATTAATTCTTTAGGCATGATTGCCCCCTTGCTCAAAGCGTTGGACTGCATGGATAAACAGGGTTAAGCGTTCCCCCATCATTAGGTGTAAACCTTTTAAAACATCCGGTTCTATTGAATAACGGCCATAAGTAGCATTGCGCCCCACCTTATCTTTAGTTGGTGCTGTTTCTTCCGTTGTTTCAATCGGCCAGTTATGTCTATTTCTTAACTGCTCGATATAACCTGAAAGTCGATAGCTTGCGGTTTCGTTCTGAAAGTCTCTGTGGGTGAACTGTTGGCCTGTTACCAGTCGCATTAAGGCGCGTGCTGTTAGGGTGTCGGTTCTTGGGAATGTAGGCGCGTCCATAATTAAGCCGCGTGCTGTTAGAGTTTCAAATTTTGGGAATGTAGGCGTGTTCATAGTTAAGCCGCCTTATTTTGTGATTCAATCCAAGCAAAGAACTTGGCATCATCAATTAAAACTTTACGGCCAATACGAACAACCGCCCCGGATGATTTAAGGCCGTTTGTATCTTCGTTGAATATCAGGGAACGCAAGCCGCCAAGTGTGAAGGCGGGATGTTTTGCGGTGAATTGATTTACTGTTGATAATGTAGGCATTTAATGATTCCAATAAGAAAGTTTTGTTATCCTGTTTTTGCAGGCTTTCCACGGGTTGCCCCGTGTTGAAATCAATTATTCATTGTTGGATTTACCGCTAAACTTACCCGGTAAATAATTCTCTTATGGGTAAGCTTAACGGTAACTTTTTCTATAAAGGCGGGTTTTTTCTTATGTTTGAAAGCGTTTTATCAAAGGTTTTTCTCTGTAGCCTTTGTTCATTACCATAGCCAGAACACCATAATATTTGCTCTCCATTCACCTCTTGAATAATTTTATCTGTATCGTGGGTTTCGTGGCGGTGCTGTATCTCGTTCCATAATTGCTGTGCTGTTGGCTTTTTTTGTTCGTTCAATACTTGGTGAACACGCCAGATAAAAATATGTAACTGGTTCTGTCTTTCATTCGATGCATGATTACCCGCTCCAGCATCCCCCACGGCTTCGGTTTGTGGTTCGGACTCAAACCATTTAGCCAGCAAGCAATCATCAGCAAGCGGCCATTGATTAGAGCTAATAAGCCATTTACGCAAATCATCACGGGTAATAATGAAGTTCACAAAATTGTTACCAAGCCAGCCATTTTTTATTTTTCGTATTCGGTTTTTTTCGGTTATCTCTTTAAATCCATCATCAATACCAACTGCCCTTTCTTCTGTGGTGGCTTCCAGTTCATCATTAATAATGGCTTGCTCCATCAGCTTTTTAAAGCCATCCCGTATTAACCAAAATGGTTTTTCTTGTTCGTAAATCTTATCAGGAATAGCCGCCCATAATTCAGCAATCCAGCAACTATCTAAGCGTTTAGGCGATTC
>CAIUYS010000672.1 GCA_903903365.1 uncultured Methylococcaceae bacterium | reverse complement strand
TGGTCGTGCTCAGTAATAATGATGGTTGCGTGGTTGCCCGCAGCAAGGAAGTGAAAGACCTGGGGATAAAAATGGGGGTACCGCTGTTCCAGATTCAGCAACTGGTCAATCAACACCAGATCCAGCTGTTTTCATCCCACTATTCGTTGTACGCAGACATGTCATCGAGGGTAATGTCAATTTTAGAAGAATTCGCGCCTAGACTTGAAGTCTATTCCATCGACGAGGCATTTTTGGATTTGACGGGCGTTTGCCACCAAGACCCCGTTGCTTATGGTCACCGAATCAGAAAAGCGGTCGTCCGTGCCACCGGCATTCCCATCTGTGTGGGCATGGGACCGACTAAAACACTGGCCAAACTGGCGAATTTCGCAGCCAAAAAGTGGCTAAAAACCGGCGGCATGTTGGATTTGTCAGACCCGGTGCGCCGGGAAAAACTGATGCGCATCGTACCGGTTGGCGAAGTGTGGGGCATTGGTTCGCGCACCACGGCAAAATTAAATCAACTTGGCATACATAGTGTTTGGGATTTGGCGTCACAATCCAGCGAACGCATTCAAAGCCGGTTTACTATTGTGGTCGCCAGAACCGTGATGGAATTAAACGGCATTCCCTGTTTGGAACTACAAGAGATTGCCGCCAACAAACAGCAGATTGTCTGTTCCCGCAGTTTTAGTCGCCGACTGACCGAGTACAAAGAATTGTCCGCAGCCTTAGCCGAGTTTTGCAGTCGGGCCGCCGAAAAACTCAGAAAACAACATTCCGTGACCGGCTGTATCACGGTTTTTATCAGAACCAGTCCGTTCAATACCCAAGAACCGCAATATCAACGTTCGGCCACTTTCAAGCTCGATACCGCTACCCAAGACACCCGCACACTGATTACCACCGCCAACCGTTTGCTAACGGCGATCTTCAAAACCGGTTACGGCTACCAAAAATGCGGTGTGCAGCTTAGCCAACTTCAATCACAATCAGCACCTGGCCAGCTTGAATTGTTCGATTTTGTAGAGTGCGGCTTGCCCACGGAAAACCGTCCCTTAATGGCGGCTATGGATCAGGTCAACCAACGCTTTCCTAAGGCTATTTCAGTAGCCGCCACTGGCTTTGATAAATCATGGAAGCCGAAAGCAGAGCGAGTATCACCCCGCTATACGACCGATTGGCGGGAGTTGGTTGGCGTCAAATGAAAAAAGACGGTTATCCGCAAAAAAATTACTTGTTACTATGCCCACGCGCCATCCAGTCGCAAGCAATGCCGGAGTCACTTTTTGGTCATTGGCGCGATTGCCTTCAATTTTATGTCGCCAGTAGTCTGTGCGGGTTTTTGGCCATTTAAAACGGGCACAGTCATGACCGTGCCAAAAACAGCCATTCACAAATATAACAGCGTGGTAACGTGGCAAGACAATATCCGGTTTTCCGGGCAGTTCACGGACATTCAGCCGGAACCGAAAACCCTGACGACGCAACAGGCTGCGAACCAACCGTTCCGGTTAGGTATTCTTTCCCTTGATACCTGCCATCATGCGACTTCGGATAATTGTATCCCTAAAAAGGGCTCGACCGGAGGTATGTATAACATTGAGCACTACACTTGGGTGGACTTTTATTACAACTTATATAATTATGGACTAACAATATTTTGAAGAAAAAATGCGATGTTAATAATTCTAAAATAGTTTATTTTTATTCTGACGCTGCACACCGAAGCGATTCAATAAATTCTTCTATATTTCGACCGCAGGGATCATTGGGTGCTTCTTCGGTTGGTACAAAAATATGAAGCTCATGCCAGCCGTGATCGAGTTGCACGTTATATTCTTTAAAATGTAAATCAGGGACGTCAGCTTTGCTTGCTACAAAATAGGCTTGATCAATTAGTACATTTTCGGCCATTGATTTAACAAGATTGACATTGATATTGTGAGGATTGGAAAAAACTAGCTCGCCCCAGTTCTTAAAATTGCCTACATCTCTATAAAGGTACTCAAATCGAATATTCATAACTATTTTCTATTTCTCAAAAACATGTTCTCGGTGGTAAGCAAGAAACTCAGCATGGGGTTTAAATTTTTTTGGTGAAAAAATAGGTTTTCCATCATAAGCCAACAGAGCAGAATTAAAAAATTGATCGGTATCATCCGTACATTTTTGTGAAACGCTGATAGTCATATCTTCCAATATCGTTAATATGCCGACATCAAAAGCTTTATCGTGCAGCATCGATAAACAAAGACCATTGCTTGGATTTAGACGATTTTCTGTATCAACTCGCCACGGAATAATGTGACTAGCCACCAACAATTTTGAAATAGCTAACCCAGTAATGCAGCACTTATATTCGTAAGCACTGAGTACCGAGCGCCGGAAAAGATTCTGACCAACGCGGGTTGTAGTTTGGACTGTTTTGTTACTTCCGGTGTAATCAATGAATTCATTTAGCTCAGAAGTATCTTTATCATCTATCGACAATTCATCTATTTCAAATGCACTTGTTGCTTTTTGCACCTCATTGGCGAAGCGATCCCAATCTGATTGCATTTCTTCCCACATAGCTTTATCGGATGATGACGCGCCTTTTAAACCGCTACGTCCTGTAGACGTTATGGCAGGGTCAAGACTGGCAATATTGACTAACTTCATAGCTAATGCTGATGGCGTTCTACCAATTATTTCAGCGTATTTAATGATTTCTGGATTGCGAAAGTGCATTTTCCCGAAAGGCATTTGGCAGTATAAATTAAAAGCAATCAGCAATTGATCGCGAGACCAGTTTATTCTAGTTGCCATTAGATTCCTGTTTATCGTTTGCTGAAACCCTTGTCAAAATATGCGGAGTCATGATTTTTGCCACTTTTGTAATCATTGAAACAAGTCCATCAAGCCAAAGACGAAATTATTACCGGCCACACGATGTTTTGCTGCATAAGCCTGAAGATGAGTCCATAAATTGTCGGTTAAGGTGTATTTACTGTTAATAATAGTCTGCGTTCCGTTCGTGTAGGGTTCTTCAGGTGTTTCGCTGCCCTCCTGTGGATATAATATGCTGGACAGGCGCGGCCCGATGGCCGGTATTTGTAAATCATCCCACGAGAAATAAGTCTTGTCACTAAAACCCATAATAGAGCCATTTGCGCTGTAACGCTTTCCAGATTCACGGGCGAAAAAGGGGTGGGTATTTCGTCTCAAAATATTGTTTTGGGCGACTCACAAACACGGCATCTTAAGATTTTAGGTGCCTAATATCGAAAAAACGCATTGGCGCCTATATTTAGGCAATAGAACCCCGTAGCCTTTATAATCAGCTGCTGTTGTGGATCGCCTCGATACGATTTTAACCCGTTTTTCGAAGCGGAATCGGCTGAATCAGCGAACGCATCTGCTCAATACGCCCTGCCTTCACATGGCCTAACGCCATCGCCATCATAACCGCCAGTGCCAGCCCCATGCGGGTTTTCATTTTGGCCTGCCCCCGGATAAAGTGCTTTTCAAAACAGAAGCTATTGTCGATGCGGTTGTTGATGCGTTCCAAGGCGCTGCGGCGGGCATAGCCGCGCTTCCAGGAGGGACTGCCATGCGGTGTCGGAACGAAGATGCGCCGATTTTGCTCCGTGATGTTAATGCGGACAATACGTCCATAGTCGCCCGGATTGACTTGTCCGGCGGCGTGGCATTGGGCTTGACATCGGCAGTCCAGGCCATAAGCCATCGCCGGGCAGCGATATTTCAAGGTGTCCCGATCGGCTTCGAAACCCTGAAAGGCTAAATCGCGTTGAATGCCGGTGACCAGACAAACACAATGCACCGTGCCTTTCTCGGTATACACAATAGTATCCGCCCGATCGGGGTAGAGAGGACGCGTAATAGGTTGGCTGGGGTCATAATCGGGATCTTGTTTTTCTGACCGCCACAAGGCGCGGGTGTCGATGAGTGGACGGATAAGAAACTCATCCCACAGCTTGGCCTTGGTTTCGGCGCAATCCAAGCCGCGATCCGCACTAAAATCCGCGCAGCGCTCGGCCAGTTTGGGCGTTTGTTCGAACAACTCGTCAAGCATGACCCGCAGTTCAACCTGCTCAGAATGAGAGGCGGGGGTCAGATGAAACGCCACCGGTATTTCGTAGTGGGTGTCGGCAATCAGGTGCAGGCCATAGCCAAACCAGCTCTTCACTTGCTTCCAGGGAGCACCGGTTTTGGTATTCACACCGACTGTTTCGTGATGACCCCAATCGGCATCAGGGTCTGAAAAGAGTCCGCTCTTGCTATTGACTTGTCCGGTGCTGTTGCTATCGATGGCTTTGCCATCGTAGCCCAGATGTTGACCAAAATCAGGTAACACGGCCATCAACTGTGCACGCAAATCGATGAGTATTTGGCTAACCAGTGCTTGTTCTGTTTCGATCGCAATGAGATTATTCAAAAAGCGCGAAAAATTCCAGCTATTGGGTACCGAATAATAGGGAGCTTCCGGTTGCGGCCAAACCACATCCATCCGCCCGGTGAGCTCATTCTTCACCAACTGCGCCACCGGCTTTTTTTGTAGAGGTAAAACATTAAAGCCACACGCTTGTAACAAGGAGGGATTTCGGGATAGCTCTCGCTGCAACAATTCAATAGACTCATGCTGAAAAACCACGCCAGCAATTATTGCATTCCACATAGGAATCACCGGGTAATCATCACGACCCAGCCCGCGTTTCGCTTCCAGGGCGGCGATCAAATCACCGTCGGGGAGATTATCACGAACCAGGAAAAAACGCTCCAGATCCGAACGGGCTTCAACGGCATCCCAAGCAAATAATGCGGCGGCTATCTGAGTCACAAATCACCTAATTAGTATAATTATCAATGGGTTAATTATAACACAACGCACTACTATCAACAGACTATTTCTTGGGGTGAAAACCCGAAAATAACCGTGATCGTATCTCTCAAACCCTGATTCTACCGTGAAAATTTGGGGTAAACGATTTTTAGGTCGCTCTGTAGGCTAGATAAATGAAAGGCTACAGGGCAGCGCAAATGGCTC
>CAIUYS010000671.1 GCA_903903365.1 uncultured Methylococcaceae bacterium | reverse complement strand
CTGTGTCGGGTTACGGCTAGCGCCTAACCCGACCTACAGAGATTATTAATATTTTTTTATGATAAAAAAGTGTCAACTACTTTTGGGCTTCTATGTAGGATGCCCAAAAATCCGTTGAAACCCGTTCAATCAGTGTCATCTGTGTTCTATTTTTGAAGCAGGCCTCTGTTGAGTCGTTATTTTTTTATCAGCGTTTACTGAAAATGCCATTAATGAACGTTGAAATATGGCCTATTTCTTCAATGCAAACCGAATGTGACATCAGGTAGTCATGCCATTCAATGTTATATTCCAAGCTATTAAGGGTATTAAATACGGCTTTGCCTGATTCCACATCAACCACCGAATCCAGTATGCCGTGGGCCATAAATATCGGGGTGGATTGATTGGCTATTGAAGGTTCGGTTTTTAAGGAGTCAAGGGTCGGGAAGTAAGTCGAAAGCGCTACAATTCCAGCCAGTTTATAAGGAAAGTTTAGCCCGACATGAAGCGCAATGACGCCGCCTTGAGAAAATCCGGCCAGTAAAATATGTTCAGACGAGATGCCTTTAGCCATTTCCTGCTTAATCAGTTGCTCTAGCAGTGTCGCTGATTGGTAAATTCCCGCTATATCAACTTTACGCTCCAGTGACATTTCCAGAATATCGTACCAGGCACGCATTTCCATGCCGCCATTAATGGTGACAGCTTGAATGGGTGCATTGGGAAAAATAAAGTGGATGTTGGCTTCTGCGTTTAATTGCAGTTGGGGAATAATACCTTCAAAATCGTGCCCGTCCGCACCTAAGCCATGCAGCCATATTACCGAATAATGGTGCGCTGAGGTAGGCTGAATTTCAATTGTTCCAAGTTTAGAATGCATAGGTGTTTTCCATAAAGTCTATATAGTCATCAAATGATCGCCCTAGTGCGCCTTACGATTAGGGTGATCAGGATTTATAACGCCCCAAAACCGGGCGATACTAAAGCCACACGCTTTCTGAGGTTTGACGCGTGTGGGTTTATCAATTTTGCATCCGCAACATGCTTTGTTTAGTAAAATCCTAAAAATGGGTAGAATAAGCGACTGTCGCTGTTTATATCAAATTCTTGACTATGGTAACTGATATTATTTTAATATGCTTAATGGGTTTTGCTTACGGGTATTGGTTTAATGCCCAAAAAGCCAAAGAAATTGCTCTGGGAACCGCTATCGCCCATTGTTTGACGATGGAGGTGCAGATGTTGGACGGCTATGTTGCCTTAATTGGTATCGGTCTGAAACGGAACAAGTCGGGAAAAATTCAGTTACGGCGATCATTTGTGTTTGAGTTTTCATCGACCGGTAATGAGCGCTATAACGGGACGGTACTAATGCTGGGGCGCCGTGTTGAATCTATTTACATGGATCCTTATCGAATTGAATCAGCAGGCCAGTTTGAGGGGTAACCTTATTGGCATAAACATGTTTTTAAATTTATGACACGCAGGCGAAAATTTATACTTTAAATTCTTGAATTACTCTTAATGTACATCTTAAAGACGATGTTTCTGTTCAAATAGGATAGAATAATTAAGGTAATTAAATATTAACTCATCCAGTGATCAAACTATGCCACATAGACGTTTAAAAAAAAGCCAACCCATATTTTCAATTACGACACTTCCAGATTTAGGCATTGATTTAAAAGATATAGAAGCCGATTTCAAGCGCTATTACGGTCATCGACTGGGTAGGGATGAAAACTGTCGATCGGTTCATTATATTTATGAAGCGTTGTCGATGGTTATTAGAGACCGGCTGACAGAGCGCTGGAAAAAAACCTATAACGCTTACAAAAAACAGGATTGCAAAAGAGCCTATTATTTGTCTATGGAGTTTTTAATGGGACGGACACTCAGCAATGCCATGTTAAATCTGGGCGTTAATGATATCGTTTCACAAGCCATGTATGATTTGGGGCTTGATATTGAAGAGTTAATTGACGCAGAGCCTGATGCGGGGCTTGGTAATGGTGGTTTGGGTCGGTTGGCGGCTTGTTTTATTGATAGTTGCGCAACCTTGCAATTGCCGGTAACCGGTTATGGCTTACGTTATGAATATGGCATGTTCTCCCAGACTATTGTTAATGGCGAACAGGTGGAAGAACCTGATCATTGGCTTCGTAATGGTAATGTTTGGGAAATTGAGCGCCTTGAGTACAAGCAGCGTATTAAATTTGGCGGCCACACCGAACGCCATATTGATAAAGAGGGTATTACACGAGTTAGCTGGGTAGATACTCACGATATACTCGCAGTCCCTTTTGATACCGCGATTCCCGGTTATCAAAACGGAACGGTAAATACCTTGCGTTTATGGAAAGCCACAGCAACTGAAGAATTTGATTTGCAAGAGTTTAATGCAGGCGATTATGCTGAATCGGTTGCGGCAAAAAATACCGCCGAAAATATAACCATGGTGCTGTATCCCAATGATGCCAATGAAAACGGTAAGGCATTACGTCTGCAACAACAATATTTGCTGGCTTCTGCCAGTTTGCAGGATGTACTTGAGGTTTGGATCGGTCGGCATGGTAATAACTTTTCTAACTTTGCCGCTAAAAACTGCTTTCAATTAAACGACACCCACCCCAGTATTGCCGTTGCAGAACTCATGCGCTTGTTGTTGGATAATCATGAGATGCCTTGGGATGACGCTTGGGCAATTACCCGTAATACTATGGCTTATACCAACCATACTCTGTTGCCGGAAGCCTTGGAGCGTTGGTCAGTTGATCTTTTTAAGCAGTTATTACCTCGCTTGATGGAGATTATTTTTGAGATTAACGCCCGTTTTCTGGCAGAAGTATCAGCTCACTGGCCAGGTGACAAAGCTCGCATAGCGCGTATGTCGTTGATTGAAGAAGGTGATCAACAACATGTAAGGATGGCTTATTTGGCCATAGTGGGCAGTTACTCGGTCAATGGGGTTGCAGAATTACATTCCAAATTGTTGCAGCAAGGTTTGTTTCATGATTTTTATCAATTGTGGCCGGAAAAATTTAATAATAAAACCAATGGCGTTACCCCCCGTCGTTGGTTGGCTGCCTGTAATCCTGAGTTGGCCGAGTTAATAACCGTGACCATTGGTGATGGTTGGTTAACGGATTTGTCGTTATTAAAAAAATTGGAACTTTATGTTGATGATAAAGCGTTTTGCAAGCGCTGGTATGAAGTTCAACAAGCTGCAAAGCAAAAGCTGATTGATTTTAAAAAGCAGGAGTTGGGTGTTGACTTGAATGTTAATGCCTTGTTTGATGTGCAGGTTAAGCGTATTCATGAATACAAGCGCCAATTATTAAACGTGCTGCATGTTATTCATCTTTATGACCGTATCAAGCGTGGCGACACCGAAAACTGGACGGATCGTTGTGTATTGATTGGCGGTAAAGCGGCCCCCGGCTATCACATGGCGAAAAAAATCATCAAGTTGATTAATAATGTTTCCCATGTGATTAATCATGATCCTGATGTCGGTAACAAGTTGAAACTGGTTTTTCTGCCCAATTATCGTGTCTCGGCGATGGAGAAAATTTGCCCGGGTGCGGATCTTTCCGAGCAAATTTCAACAGCCGGAAAAGAAGCGTCAGGCACCGGTAATATGAAGTTTATGATGAATGGTGCGTTGACTATCGGGACGCTGGATGGGGCGAATATTGAAATTCGTGAAGAAGTCGGCGATGACAATTTTTTCCTGTTTGGGTTGACTGAAGATCAGGTTGAAAATTTGCGTGATCATTATGATCCGGCTGCCATTATCAGTCAGGATGAAGATTTGCAACGCGTGATTAATCTGTTGGAGTCCGGACATTTTAATCAGTTTGAGCCAGGTCTTTTTGACAGTGTTATTGACTCAATGAAAAGTCCGCATGATCCGTGGGTGACTATTGCCGATTTCCGTAGTTTTGTTGATGCGCAAAAACGGGTGGAAGCGGCTTATCAAGATAAAGACCGTTGGACAAAAATGAGTATTATAAATTGCGCCAACAGCGGCAAGTTTTCTACTGATAGAACCATTGCCGAATACAATAACGAGTTGTGGAAGTTGACGCCGGTTGATGTTGCTAAATAGCCGCTAATAATGTTTCATATTGTTTTGTTTGAGCCGGAAATACCGGCTAATACGGGTAATATTATCCGTTTGTGTGCAAATGCAGGGACGCAATTGCATTTAATCAAACCGTTGGGTTTTGAACTGGATGATAAAAAATTACGCAGGGCAGGATTGGATTATCATGAATGGGTGGCGGTTAAAGAGCATGCCTCGTTAAGCGCTTTTATTGAAACGGTTAACCCTGAACGAATTTTTGCCTTGACGACCAAAGGCAAGCAAATAGTCAGTGACGTGGTTTTTAGGGCGGGAGATGCTTTTTTATTTGGCCCTGAAACCCGTGGTATCCCTGAAAGTATTTTGGCGGAGTTGGGTGCCGACCGCTGTTTGTATCTGCCTATGCAGCCAGAAAGTCGAAGCCTTAATTTATCTAATACGGTTGCCATTGTCTTATATGAAGCCTGGCGACAATTGTCTTTTGCGGGTGCGTTGATCAAGTAGTTATTATTGCGTGGTCTCCACAAGTGCAATTAAATTTCCACGTTGGTTAAAAAATTCGGCAACCAATTTTGAGACGGCCACTGCCTGGTATTGGTTTTTTAGTTGTTTTCATAAGTCAGAATTTACGGCTATCAACTTTAGACGGGACAAACAAAAAGGCTTAACCGTCAATACGGTTAACTTAATGATAAAGCATCAAAAGAGACCGTTCGCTGAGCGGAGTCGAAGCGAGTTGTCCGCTTCAACTCCGCTCAGCGAACGATTTAACCTTAAATTGTCCCGCCATAAGTAGGTAGTCGAAACTAGGGTAACTCGCAATAAATAACACCCGCCAAGTTTCGCAATACTACTGTTTAGCTGAGTAGGGTGCGCATCGCGCACCACAGCCATGCCAAAGAAAGAGTCCTAATTACGCTACAGGTAGAAAAATAATAGATTGTAATGCAAGTTTAGTGGATGCGGTTTTAGGTGCGCGATGCGCACCACTATCTGGGTGTCTGGTTCCTCACCTATAGCCGCAAGTAGATTTTAGTAAACCAACCGGCATGAACCTAACGATAAATCTTTTTTGTAGCCCGTTGATAGCCAAAAGTAGTAGGATGGGTAGAGCAGTGCGAAACCCATCGCATAAGGAATCCATTATGATGGGTTTCTGCTATCGCCTCTACCCATCCGCGCTGTGTTGCTCCTTATGTTGTGCTGGTTCTAAAGCTCCATATTGGTCGAATGCTCCGGCTTCGCAACTCAAGTAAATCACAAGACTATTGCCTGGTTAAATCTTGATCATGCAATTTTGCAATGCCTTATCCTCTTATTTTTGTTTGCGAAATGCTCAAGAGTAAAAAGTATAATGCAGTTTCTTATATTTTATTGGCTATTGATAAAGAAACAAAATAAACTCTTAACGCCACGCCACGCCACGCCATAACTGGCTGAAAATGGAGTGATTGTAGTTTGTGGAGCGTGGTTTTAG
>CAIUYS010000670.1 GCA_903903365.1 uncultured Methylococcaceae bacterium | reverse complement strand
CACGGGCAGTTTTGGAATCCAGTCTAATCATGCCCGCTTTATGACCACACTGATTTTTGGCTTGGCGCGTTTTAGTTTGGGAACAGAGCATTGGCACTATTTGGCGCTGCCCGGAGCGGTTGTCTATTTTAACAATAATGAGTTAACGATTAGCACCCGACATTTTTTGATAGATACAGACCTTGAGCGAATCAGCGCCTTATTGGAGCAACAATTAATAACCGAAGAAGAAAACCTGCGTGCCACCCGTGAAAGTCTGTACAGAATGGAACAGGCCATGCTTAAACGTATGTTGATGCTTGAACGTAAAACGGCGTGGTAGCCCTGATTAATCAGTCCGGGCGTTTTTAAAGTCCCGGCGAATAATTATTATTTCAATACTTCAATAATTGTTGTATAGTTGCTCAATGGAAAAACAACTCGCAACAACATTATTTGAATCGCTGGCTTCCGGAGTTCGTCTGGATGTCTTTCGGCTACTGGTTAAAAATGCCCCGGACGGTTTGGTGGCGGGTGAAATTGCGGTGCTGTTGGCGCTGCCGTCCACCAATTTATCCTTTCATCTTAAAGCCCTGACCCAATCCGGTTTGCTCAGTGTCACCCAAGAAGGCCGCTATCAACGTTATCGGGCCAACCTTGTTATCATGCAAGAGTTGATCGCTTATTTGACTGCCGAATGTTGTGCGGGTAATCCTGACCAGTGTTTCGACACTGAGTTGACAGCGGATTGCTGTAAAAGCTAATTAATTTTTAAACACTATTGAGTCATTAACCATGAATGTCCTATTTCTTTGTACCGGTAATTCTTGCCGTTCTGTCCTCGGTGAGGCTACGTTTAATCATCTGGCACCCGAAGGTTGGCGGGCGCTGAGCGCAGGCAGCAAACCTGCCGGTTATGTACATCCGCGCTCATTGGCCTTGCTGGAAAGGGAAGGTATTTCTACTGAAGGCTACTTTAGCAAATCATGGAACGATTTGCCGGTGACGCCTGATATTGTGCTGAGTGTCTGCGGCAATGCTGCCAACGAAACGTGTCCTGCTTATCTTGGCCCTGTGTTGCGTAGCCATTGGGGTGTTGAAGACCCCGCTCATGTTGAAGGGTCTGATGCAGAAATTGACGCTGCTTTTATGACAACCTATCGCATATTGCGACATCGCATTGAACAATTTTTGGCGCTGCCGCTCAACGAATTAAAAAATAACCGCGACCAGTTGAAGTTGGAACTGGATCGCATTAGTACCTTGTTGCCCTAATTATAAAGAGATAACGTATGCCCCGTATTCAAGTATTTGACCCTGCCTTGTGTTGCAGTACCGGCGTTTGTGGTGTGGATGTCGATCAGGAATTGGTTGGCTTTTCAGCGGATTTTGATTGGGCCAAGCAAAACGGCGCTCAAATTGAGCGTTTCAATTTGGCACAACAACCCATGGAATTTGCGGAAAATAACCTCGTAAAAGCTTTTCTTGAACGCTCTGGTGCAGACGCGTTGCCGTTGATTTTAATTGACGGCGAAGTGGCTTTGGCGGGACGTTATCCGAGTCGTGCCGAACTATCCCGTTGGACGGGCATTGCTCTAGCAGAAGAAAAATCCCAGTCGGGTTGTTGCGGCGGAAACAGCAGTTGCGGCTAAGGAATGCGCATGAAACAACTTAGGCATCTTGCTCCCTCTCCCACCGGGAGAGGGCTGGGGTGAGGGGGATAAATGGTTAAGTTATTTCATGCACGATCCTAAGCAACTATAAACTTGTTGGAGTTTAATCATGACAAAACTGAAGTTTCTTGATCAACCACCCCGTTTTTTGTTTT
>CAIUYS010000669.1 GCA_903903365.1 uncultured Methylococcaceae bacterium | reverse complement strand
CGGTCAGTTTCAATTAAAAAACAACATACTCTAAAAGGGGCTTAAGTTAGGGGAGGTTTTTTAAATAAATCTCCCATGGCTCCCTCGCTTTAAAAGTTTATATTGCCTTGCACCCAGATTTTTTGGGTGTCTGTACTGTAGTGATCGGCACTGTAATAAGCGTACTTTGCTAATAAAGTGTAATGTTTGCCGAATTTTTTGGTTGCCATAAAATCCCATTCATCACCGTAATGAACATTGCCGGTGTCATCATAAAAAGCATGGTAAACCCCTGTTAAAGCAACATCACCCTTGTCAATCGTGGTAGTTAGGGTGCCAAAAATATCACGAATACCGTCTTTAGGGGTAACCAAAAACTGATCAGCCCAGCCCTGGAAGGCATGGTTAGTTCCTAGCGGGGTAATAAACGTTTTGTTTTGACCAACACCGTCAAGTTGCTCCATTGCACCTTGGAAGGAGAAAATATGCGCGGTAAATCCACCCATCAGATTGTAGCGGTTGACGGTATATGTTTGTGGACTATTTTGGTAATCTGATTGGATACTCCATTCGGCTGTGTAAAGAAGGCCATAGTTATCACTTACTTTTAGCGTATCACCTGGTTTTTGATAATTCGTCAAACGAAGACCATAAGTCTGATTGGAGTTGGCATAATTAGCTTGTTGAGTATAGCCAAGCCAGTAGCCATAGCCGATCAGATTGCCGTAATCGCCCAGCTTATAATTGACATTGAGTATGGGGGCATTAATGTTTGCATTGGTAGACGTAAATGTTTTAACGTTGCCGATATAGCCGACATTAATGGCCAGATTATGAATTGATTTATTGGTGATTAACGCTGAGTCATACGTTTGTTCCAATTGCCGCCAGCCCACGTTTCCGATAAAACGGTCGTCATCCAACTTAATGCGTTGCCGTCCGCCTTTTATCAGGGTGTCAGTGATGCCTGCATAGCTGAGCCAAAGTTGATCGAGTTCATTGACGTAAGGATCGGAAATTGTTGAGTATCCGGTTTTACTGTTACGCGTGCTATTGTAATCCGACTGCATGGCGTAAACGCCTTCGTATTCGGCATAGCCTTGCAAGCTGTAAAATAACGGTGAAAGCAGACCCAGTCGCAAGCGTGCGGTATTGGCGTTAGCGGTTTTGGGTTGTTGTGCGGACGGTTGTCCATTAAGCGCTGGATTTGTGACGTTATATTGATTGACGTTTTCATAGCGCGTGTTTAGATCAATTTTTACGGCTCCTCCGTTACCAAACTTTAAAGCATCTTCAATTCAATGGATTTCGTAACGTCATCAGCAAAGGCATAGGTAGTTGATGTCTGAATACTGAATAGTGCAATGGTTAATACCATGAGTTGTAGTTTTTTTAGCATAATACCTTCTCTCTAACGAAATGAAACGAACACGGTTTTTTTAAAATTAGTGATACACATCATGTTGACATTAAACCGTTCCCTTGGAACCGTGTCGCTAAACAAGATATATCGTAACTACTTGGCTGTTAAAAAATAGAACACGGATAACACGGATAATAGAAGTGTCCTATTTAGGGTTGTCAGACGCATCCTTTAGCGGTAAATCAATAACCACTGTGCCTAATAACACATCTGCCAGAGTTGCTGTATCCAGCACTTGTAAATAGGCATCCCCAGCGCGTGCCAATAAGTGCTTTAAGCCGCAACTTGGCAGTAAACGACAGCGCTGTTGGGCCGGATCAAAACACTCCACCCAGTTAAAATGAGTTTCCATACCCCGCACGACGTCACCCATGCTTATCATTTCCGGGGGGCGCTGTAATGATAAGCCGCCGCCTTTACCTCGTGTTGTATTAATAAATCCTTTGCCACCCAGTTGATGAACAACTTTTACCAAATGGTTGCGGGAAATATTATAAAAGCCGGCAATCTCCGGAATTGTGGATTGCTTGTTAGGTGACATTGCAAGATAAATCAAAACCCTGAGTGCGTAATCTGTATAAGTGGTGATTTGCATGTTGCCAGTCTCCAAAAAAAGAATTATATTATAAGATATATTCAGAATATACCTTTAGCTTAATTGTATATTCTAAATCGTTATTTCTCAAAAATTATATTGTAAGCATACCTTTCTTGAATATTGGGATACGGCATCAGAATACGCTGTAAAAAAACACTCATCTTTTAACACGTAAGCTAAGGACCATTATGTCTATTGTTAATAACGTTACTCCTGGTCAACAGTCACGGGCACTCGGGTTAAGTACGGTTGCCTTCACTACCTGTTTTGCCGTCTGGACTATCTTTTCGATTATCGGTCTGCAAATTCAAAAAGACTTGGGTTTAAGCGAGACCGAATTCGGTTTGCTGGTGGGTACGCCGATTCTTTCCGGTTCGTTAATTCGATTGATATTGGGCATTTGGAGCGACCAATACGGCGGCCGTAAAATCTATACTATCGTTATGGTGACGGCAGCCATAGCAACGTTTTTGCTCACTACGGTTGACACATACCTTCTGTATTTGGTGGCTGCATTAGGTATCGGTGTTGCCGGTGGCGCATTTGCGGTGGGTATCGCCTATACTTCCCGGTGGTTTCCTA
The DNA here is from genome assembly GCA_903903365.1 of uncultured Methylococcaceae bacterium. Lineage (GTDB taxonomy): Bacteria > Pseudomonadota > Gammaproteobacteria > Methylococcales > Methylomonadaceae > Methylobacter_C. The sequence continues at coordinate 5,732 of CAIUYS010000669.1, read as the reverse complement.
CCGAAAAACAAGGCACGGCGCTGGGCATTTTCGGGTTGGGCAACGTCGGTGCAGCCATCACAAAATTTACCGCACCTTTTGTAATGGTGGCTTTTGGTTGGCACGCCGTAGCACAAATCTGGGGTGCCGCTTTATTGCTGATGGCGGCATTTTTTTGGTTTTTTAGTGACGATGAACCGACTCTTAAAGCCAGGCGCTTATCGGGTGCCAAGCCGGATTCATTTATAAAACAACTGGAACCCCTTAAAAATATCCAGGTTTGGCGATTTTCACTGTATTACTTCTGCGTATTTGGTGCCTTTGTCGCCTTGGCACTTTGGTTACCCCGTTATCTGGTTGGTGCCTACGGCTTTGATATTAAGACGGCGGGTATGCTGGCAGCATCGTTTTCAATTTTTGCCAGTTTGTTTCGTGCGTTGGGTGGCTGGTTGGCTGATCGCTACGGAGCCCGGTTGATTATGTACTGGACATTTATTGTTGCCGGCGTATGTACTTTTTTTCTGTCCTATCCGCCTACCGATTATGTCGTACATGGCAATAAGGGTGACATCAGCTTTAGCCTGGCGATGGGGCCGGTGGGTTTTATCTTTTTGATGTCTGTGCTGGGCCTGTTTATGTCCTTTGGCAAAGCCGCCGTCTACAAACATATTCCGGTTTATTATCCCGCCAATGTCGGTGCAGTGGGGGGCGCTGTGGGTATGATTGGCGGTCTGGGCGGTTTTTTATTGCCATTAACCTTCGGTATGTTGAACGATTTAACCGGTATCTGGAGCAGTTGTTTCATGCTGCTGTTCGTATTGGTTATAATCGCACTAACCTGGATGCACTTTTCCGTTATACAAATGGAGCGTCGCGTTGTGCCTGAATTGGCGAGGGTTTCGACCGATTTGCCGGAATTGAGTCACCCGTCTTCATTGGTACTGACTGATTGGAATCCAGAAGATCAAAGTTTCTGGGAAAAGACCGGCAAGCGTATTGCTGCACGTAACTTGTGGATTAGTATTCCGGCCTTATTACTGGCGTTCGCGGTATGGATGGTGTGGAGCGTAGTGGTTATCAATTTGCCCAGCATCGGTTTTAAATACACCACTAATGAGTTGTTCTGGTTGGCGGCATTGCCGGGTTTGTCCGGGGCGACCTTACGTATTTTCTATTCATTTATGGTGCCTATTTTTGGTGGTCGCCGCTGGACGACTATTAGCACGCTGTCGCTATTGTTGCCCTCTATCTGGATAGGTTTTGCGGTACAAAATACGGAAACCCCCTACATTTTAATGGCGGTATTAGCCTTGTTGTGTGGTTTTGGCGGCGGTAACTTTGCTTCCAGTATGGCAAATATCAGCTTTTTTTATCCACAATCGCAAAAAGGCACGGCGCTGGGTTTGAATGCCGGATTGGGTAATTTGGGCGTTAGTACCTTACAGTTTGTGGTGCCTTTGGTTATCGCTGCGAGCGTATTTGGTTCATGGGGCGGTGAGCCGCAAATTTGGGTTAAGGCGGAGGTAACTAAAAATATCTGGTTACAGAATGCCGGTTTTATTTGGGTGCCGTTTATCATCGCAACCAGCATTGCGGCGTGGTTTGGCATGAATGATATTGCTTCGGCTAAAGCGTCGTTTAAAGAGCAATCAGTCATTTTCAAACGTAAACACAATTGGTTGATGTGCTGGCTGTATACCGGAACTTTTGGGTCTTTTATCGGTTATTCAGCGGGTTTTCCCATGCTGATTAAAATTTTATTCCCTGATATTAATCCTACCCAGTACGCTTTTTTAGGCCCGCTGGTTGGTGCCTTAGTAAGACCTGTAGGTGGTTGGCTGGCTGATAAGCTGGGCGGTGCGCGGGTAACATTGTGGAACTTTGCCATCATGATAGCGGCGGTATTGGGGGTATTACATTTCATGCCTTCTGCGGGCAACCCTGGCGATTTCTGGGGCTTTCTTGCCATGTTCATGTTGTTATTCATCACTACCGGGATAGGCAACGGTTCAACGTTTCGGATGATTCCGGTTATTTTTATGACCGAGCGCTTGTGCGCAGTTAAAGGGCAAGCGGCAGAGGTGCTGGCTAAAGCAAGGAAAGATGCCGCTAAGGAAGCGGCGGCAGTACTGGGTTTTAGTTCTGCGGTTGCCGCTTATGGCGCATTTTTTATCCCCAAGAGTTACGGTACGGCGATCAGCATGACGGGTAGACCGGATGCTGCGTTGTATTGCTTTATCGCTTTTTATATCACTTGCATAGCGATTACCTGGTGGAATTACGCACGTAAAGAGGCGACTATGCCCTGCTAGATTTTTCAAAATATAAGGCAATCCTTTAGGTTGCCTCTAGTGACCAAGGGCAACCACAAGGGATTGCCCCTACGATTTTATAGGTAAATTATTATGAGTCATTTCCTCGACCGCTTGCTGTTTTTCAAGAAAAAAGTAGACACTTTCTCCGGTAATCACGGTGTGGTGACCAATGAAGATCGGAACTGGGAAAACAGTTATCGATCACGCTGGCAGCACGACAAAATAGTGCGTTCCACACACGGTGTAAATTGTACGGGTTCTTGTAGCTGGAAAATATATGTTAAAAATGGGCTGGTGACGTGGGAAACCCAGCAAACGGATTACCCGCGTACCCGCCCTGATTTACCGAATCACGAACCGCGAGGTTGTCCGCGCGGTGCCAGTTATTCTTGGTATTTGTACAGCGCCAATCGACTTAAATATCCCATGATACGCGGACGTTTGGTGCGATTATGGCGTGAGGCGAGGTTGACGTTGGAGCCGGTTGACGCGTGGGCATCCATCGTTGAAGATCCGATAAAAAGCACTGAATACAAATCCAAAAGAGGCTTGGGGGGCTTGGTTCGCGCCAATTGGGAAGAAGTAAACGAAATTATCGCAGCGGCCAATATCTATACTGCAAAAACATTTGGCCCCGATCGTATTATCGGTTTTTCACCTATTCCTGCGATGTCGATGGTTTCTTATGCCGCTGGTAGCCGTTATCTGTCGTTGATTGGCGGTGTCAGCATGAGTTTCTATGACTGGTATTGTGATTTGCCGCCCGCCTCACCGCAAACCTGGGGTGAGCAAACCGACGTGCCTGAATCGGCGGACTGGTATAACGCCGGATTTATCATGATGTGGGGATCAAACGTACCGCAAACCCGCACCCCCGATGCGCATTTTATGACTGAAGCGCGGTATAAGGGTGCCAAGGTTGTCGTGGTTAGTCCTGATTATTCGGAAGCCAGCAAGTTTGCCGACTTGTGGCTGCATCCCAAGCAAGGCACCGATGCTGCACTGGCGATGGCGATAGGGCATGTTATCCTCAAAGAATTTCATGTCGAACGTAGAGACGCTATTAATCGCGTCTCTACCTATTTTGATACCTATGTGCGTGAAAATACCGATCTGCCTTTTCTGGTTATGCTGAAAGAGCAGGACGGTTGTTATGTGCAAGATCGTTTTTTAAGAGCATCCGATTTTTTAGGACACTTAAGTCAAGACAATAACCCCGACTGGAAAACAGTTGCTTATGATGAAATCAATGGTCAGATAGTTCCCCCTTGTGGCTCTATCGGGTTTCGCTGGGGTGAAAGCGGGCATTGGAATATTGAACAAAAAACCGTAGACAATCAGGCAGTAAGCTTACGTTTAAGTTTGATTGATAGTAAAGATGCGGTTGCCAGTGTCGGCTTTCCTTATTTTGGCGGTTCTGAACATCCGCATTTTACCCATTCCGCGCATGATGCTATTCAAAGACGCAATGTGCCGGTCAAAAAAATCACGCTGGCCGATGGTAACGAAGTGCTGGCGACGACAGTGTTCGATTTATTGGTTGCCAACTACGGCATAGATCGGGGCTTGGGTGGCGGCAATGTTGCAAGTTCATACGATGATGATGTTCCGTACACACCGGCGTGGCAGGAAAAAATCACCGGTGTTACCCGGAAAAATGTGATTGCGGTGGCGCGGGAATTTGCGACCAACGCGGAAAAGACCCAAGGTCGCTCAATGGTTATTCTGGGTGCGGGTATTAATCATTGGTATCACATGGACATGAATTATCGCGGCATCATGAATATGTTGATGTTGTGCGGTTGTGTCGGGCAGTCCGGTGGTGGTTGGGCGCATTATGTGGGTCAGGAAAAACTGCGTCCGCAAACCGGTTGGTTGCCGCTGGCGTTTGGCCTGGATTGGAAACGTCCTCCTAGACAAATGAACAGTACTTCATTTTTTTACAATCATACCAGTCAATGGCGTTACGAGACCCTTAAAGTCAGCGAAATTCTAGCGCCAACCGCCAAGCCTGAAGACTGGCAAGGCAGTTTGATCGATTTTAACGTCAGATCCGAACGTATGGGTTGGTTGCCGTCTGCGCCGCAATTACAGACTAACCCGTTACAAGTGGTGCGCGATGCGGAGGCCGCAGGTAAAGCACCGGTCGATTATGTCGTGGATAGCCTGAAAGACGGCAGTTTGCTTATGTCCTGCGAAGACCCGGATAATCCCAAAAACTTTCCGCGCAATATGTTTGTGTGGCGCTCCAATTTACTGGGTTCTTCGGGTAAAGGGCATGAATACTTTTTAAAGTATTTACTGGGTACACAGCATGGTGTTCAGGGCAAAGATTTGGGTGGCGACAGTGACAAACCCTCTGAAGTGGTCTGGCATGAAACTGCCGCAGAGGGCAAGCTCGATTTGCTGGTCACGTTGGATTTTCGGATGTCCACAACCTGTTTGTATTCGGATATTATTCTGCCGACCGCAACCTGGTATGAGAAAAACGACCTGAATACTTCGGATATGCACCCGTTTATTCATCCGTTGTCCAAGGCTGTCGATCCTGCTTGGGAATCCCGTTCTGATTGGGATATTTACAAGGGCATCGCCAAGAAATTCTCGGAACTCAGCACCGGCCATTTAGGACTGGAAAAAGATATTGTTGCCGTGCCGGTGCTGCATGATACACCCGGAGAACTGGCCCAGCCCTTTGATGTCAAGGACTGGAAGAAAGGCGAATGCGAGCCGATTCCGGGTAAAACCATGCCGTCGCTGGTAGTGGTTGAACGTGATTATCCAAACACCTACAAGATGTTCACCTCGTTGGGGCCATTGTTGAGCAAAGTCGGTAATGGCGGTAAAGGCATCGCCTGGAATACCGAAACTGAAGTCAAACAACTGGGCGAGCTGAACCGACTGGTGACGGATGAAGGTATCAGTAAAGGCTTGCCGCGTATTGAATCCGATATTGATGCGACCGAAGTCATTTTGATGCTGGCACCCGAAACCAATGGCCATGTTGCCGTTAAAGCCTGGGAAGCCTTGAGCAAAATCACCGGACGGGATCATACGCATTTAGCCCTTCCCAGAGAAGACGATAAAATCCGTTTCCGTGACGTACAGGCGCAGCCACGCAAAATTATCTCGTCGCCGACCTGGAGCGGCCTGGAATCCGAGCAAGTTTGCTACAACGCCTGTTACACCAATGTCCATGAGCGGATTCCGTGGCGCACATTAACCGGTCGCCAACAGTTTTATCAGGATCACTCTTGGATGCGGGCTTTTGGTGAGACCTTGTGCGTTTATAAACCGCCGGTCGATACCCGTTCTATCAAGCCGATTTTGGGTCAAAAGCCCAATGGCAATGATGAATTGGTGTTGAATTTTCTGACGCCGCTTCAAAAATGGGGCATTCACAGCACTTACACCGACAACCTGCTAATGCTGACGTTG
>CAIUYS010000668.1 GCA_903903365.1 uncultured Methylococcaceae bacterium | reverse complement strand
TACCTAGGTGGGTTGTTAAAACTTTATTGATAACAAGTCTATTTATATTTTTTACTACAGCAGTTAAGCTTGGAAATAGAACTGATATTCTCGCATTTTGTTTGGGAATATTGGTCTATCATTTGTATCGAAACGGATTGAATCAAAAAACTTTTCTAAAAATATTATTTATGACAATAATTGTCGGCATTGTTTTGTAGATTGTTGAGACTAGCCGATACAATGATGAAGGTCCAACACTAAACTTCTGGGCGGGCATAATGACCAAAGATTGGTATGCACCAGCGCATATGTTATTTGCTGCCGTTAAATATAAAATAATAGACCCTTCTGAAGTTATTATTTCAAACCTTTCAAATTCATTAATATTAATTGGGTATCCTTATTTGCAGCAAGGAATTACAGAAATATTCAATCCAGGCGTCGCCACCAGAAGCGCTGGATATGCATTTTACATATCCACGGAAGGTTATATGATGGCGGGAGTTTTTGGATTTATTTATAACTCTGCTCTTATTTTATTAAGTTTGGCTTTTTGGCGAAAGCTTGCATCAACAAATAGTAAAGAATTAAACAATATTATGTTAGGTCTCATGGGGTGCATGTTAGTCAATTTAGTTAGAGGACAAGGATCTTATTTTTTCAAATATCTTTACACATTTATATTTCCAAGTATATATCTTTACGCAGCATTGAGTGGACAGTCTTTAAGTTTGAAAATTAAAAGTAGGTTGTTAAAAAAATCATGAAAACCGTTATTGTTTTTAGATCAGCAGCCTTAGGAGACTTTGTAATGGCTGTCCCTGCTCTGGAAAAATTACGGGAAGTTTTTCCTGGTCGAAAAATTATTTTTATTACAATTCAAACAAGTGAGAAAAAAACCCAAAATTTGGTGGCTGCATATTCTGGCGGTGTAAACAGTGTCCCCTGGGTAAATTTGGTTATTCCGCATTTAGTAGATGACATGATTGTCATGCGATCTGTTTTTAGTTGGGCTGATATCAGGATGATTCACGAGCGCCTTGCAAAGGTTACAGTTGAAGCTTGCGTGATGATGCTCGATCCATGTGCTCCTTGGTTTGGTCGTTTAAAAAAGGTATTGCTATTGACTTTAATTCTGCGTGGTGCACCTTTGTATGGCTGGAAAGGATCTGGTTCGTTAAGCGGGAATCGTGCGCGTTTAAAACAACGCGGACAGTTGCGTCACCATGTTCATGGACCATTGCAATTTTTGTCAGAGTTATCACCGCCCATAACTTATGCTGATGCTAATTTAAAGTTTGATTTACGCCCAGGTATCAGTGCGAAAGCATGGGCTATGTCATGGTTGAAAAAGCGCGGTTTGTTGAAGCGCCGTTTGGTTGCAATTGCGCCGGGGGCTATACAGGCGCACAAGCAATGGCCGTTAGACGCGTTTAAGGTCTTGCTTCAACGTTTATTGTCAGAGTTTTCTGATTTGGCGGTGTTGGTGGTTGGAACACCTAAAGACTTTGAACTTGGAGTGGAACTGCTTGAAATTGCGCCAGATCGCGTTTTCAATGTTGCAGGTGAAAGTTCGATTACACAATCAGCAGCGCTTTTTGAACATATATTCTTACTGGTAGGAAATGATGGCGGTGCCAT
>CAIUYS010000667.1 GCA_903903365.1 uncultured Methylococcaceae bacterium | reverse complement strand
TGCTTTTTTTAAAAGTTTGGTTCGCTTTTGAGTTATTTTTTTCTCAAAATCAGATCGATGCTGCCCCAACTCATCAAAAAGATGTACCTGCCAACCTGACTCTCGTAACACGGAGTAAGAAGATTCGGCAGCACGCAGTATTTGACTGACTTCGACGGCTATTGCCGAGGCTGATTCCCCGCCACCCAGGATGGCAAATGTGAGTAGACGAACTTGCTCATCGGGATCATTAGCAAACTCGGCTTCCTCGACTAAATCAAGTACACGCTGCCTGATGCGAAGTGCATCGGCTACTGAATCAATGGAACAAGCATGAGCCATCATGCCGGAGATACCGGAAAGGTTCGATTTTTGATTAAGTGCAACAATTAAACTATCGTACTGTAGCTCGATAATCTCGTTGTTTTTTCGCTTTGCTATAACTTTTTGTGCGGTCTCATCAATAGACTCCAAATGACCCACAACCACATGGGTCTGTTGAATAATACGCCGAAACGGATTGACCACATTGCCGGGCTGTACGGTACCGCCAATCACTTCTGGCAGAAAGGGTGCAAACAAAAAATTCGCCTGCTCATGTAGTAACGTAATCCTGACATTGGAGTATTCGCCAATAAGCCTTTCAATTTTGATTGCGGTTTGAAGGGCAGCAAGTCCACCCCCTACAATCACGATATGAGCCGCTTTATCTCTGGGTATCGGCCGCCGTAAATGGCCGGCAGAATTGATAAGGCAGGATAAAACAACCCCATAAAAAAGAATGTGCTCTGTCGGCGTTTCCGGCAGCAACAAGGCAAATATGGAAAATGCCGAGATTAAAAACAGTGACAAAGGACGTAATAAAACGCCAGCTATCATCAAAATCCCGGCGCTTACCTCAACCAGCGCCATCACTAGTGTAAAAGCCTCTGGATTGACTGACAGGATGGGTAATTGGTAGTGAGTAATAATACCAATCGAAAGATTGGGCTGCATCACTTTAAAAAACACCCCAAGGTACAATAATGTTGTACCTGTCAAAATACGCATAATGGCTTGAGCCCGCTGCCGAGGCTGTTCCGCAAGCCAAGCCTGTATGCCATGAAATAAGGCCGGAGTCGGCAAAGGCAAATAATGCCTGCCGGGGCCTTGCAGCACTAGATAAATACTGGCTCCGATTATAGCGCCCGCATAAGCAAGTATGGACTCGCCATAGAGATAACCACCCAAACAACTTAATATAATAAGTAGAAACGCAAATAATCGTACATAAATACCAAAAAGAATAGTCAGACCTAAAACAACTTCAGCCCAACGTAACCAAGCCCACTCAGAGCCTAGCTGACTTAGGTCAAGATCCGGTGCTAAAAATGTGGGTGCGGTAAACGGCAATATCCCAAAGCGTGGTTCAGCACCTAAAGCCGATGATAATAAAATCCACGCAAGACAAACTCGTAAAATACGGGGAACATGATCACCATACGACGCTAATTTTGCCTGCAAATCCGGAAATAACTCACGAGCTCCGGTAAAGCCCAGCCATACCCATCCGATGATGAATACTGAAAACACCGAAATCATGGTCAGATTGAGGGGTGAAAATTGAGAGAAAATATCCGGTCGCTGCCTGGAGTTCCAATGATCAATTTGTTCTGGTGATAAAATCCAGCGCTCATGCGCCAAAATTGTGTCGGAAAAAAACAGCAATCCGGTTAAGCTGAAAATTAGAAATAGGGCTTGCCTAAAGCTTCGGGATTTTAAGTCGATAGTAATCATCAAGTCCAACTTCAATAATTTATGCAACACCTGATTGTGTCGCAAATAGTATATAGATAATTTACCAATACTATCTTAAAAAATAAAAATATCAATGTTAAATGATGCAACATCAACATAACCAACAGCCAGCCTTTATTCAGGTACGAGTAATCTTAGCTGACTTTTAGGCTACCCACATAAGCCGGGACAAGAAATTTTAGTTAACGCAGTCATACCGGCAAGGATGCCGATATCCAGTGACATAGAGAGTAACTTTCCGATAACGTTGCCGCATGATTTAGGGTCTATGCAAAACGTTTATTTTTTGTGCGTTACCGGGGAAACCCGATTACGGTTGGACATACGAGACTTAATCTTAATTTATCCGGTCTTAACATGAATGGTTCATGATTTGATTAATTCAAGATAGCCGTCTTTAAAGCCGGGATACTGAAATTGATAACCCAAGGATTTTAAGCGTTGATTGTTGCAACGTTTATTCATAACCGCTTCATTATCTACACTTTTAACTGTCGGGGGTTGGCATTGTAACTGCTCCGTCAGCCAGGTGATAACGTCCCACATCGATGCCGGATCGTCATCACTGGCTAAATAACAGGACTCTAAAGGCTTACCCGCCAAGCGTTGCTCCAGTAAGAATGCCAACACACCCACACAATCCTGCTGATGAATACGGTTAGTAAAATAAGCGGGGGTTTTCTGTATGGCCGGTGACTGCACGGCCATTCTTAAAAGATACTCACGACCCGGGCCATAAATGCCGGAAAAACGAACGATGATATTATCAGCGTCTAAATCCATCAGCTTTTGCTCTGCCTGCCTGATCAATTGGCTGGTACTGTTTTCGGGTTGCGCAAGAGATTCTTCGTCTATCCATTCGCCTTGCGATTGTCCATAAACGCTGGTTGACGACACAAAAATCCACTGTGGATTAGAACCCGCTTGCGAAAACTTATTGAGCAGATTATTCAATCCTGATTCGTAAATAGCCCGATAACTTTGTTCATTACGTCCGTCCGGGGACACAATAAAATACAGAATATCAAAGTCGCCGGGTAAGTCGTTAAGTTCTGTAACTGATGTTATATCCGCTGTAAAGTAATTAACGTTGCCGGTATTTGTTAATGGCGGGTTTCGTTTTAATCCGGTTACCTGGTGACCTTTAGCCGAAAGAACATGCGCCAGTTGCATGCCTATTGAGCCGCAGCCAATAATTAGAATTTTTGCCATAAGTTGTATATTTTTATTGAGCGTGGAGTCGCGTCGGGTTAGCGACAGCGTAACCCGACAAATCGAAGTGTCTTTATAGATCCCAGATAACCAGCAACATAATGGCCAATAGATGTAGGTCGGAATAAGGCTTTTCAAGCGTAAGCGAGAACAAGCGTTTCCGG
>CAIUYS010000666.1 GCA_903903365.1 uncultured Methylococcaceae bacterium | reverse complement strand
GGTCAGGCTTTGCCTGACAGTCAGGCAAAGCCTGACCTCCACAAATTTATCGGGCGAGTTATCTTATGACTCGCTTACCCTCACTGAAAAGTACACCCCGGCCATCAAGCAAACGGATGTTCAAGAACAATGGTTTCGTCTCTTTCAGGGCCTGTTGAAATGATGGTCACGTTAACGCCAACCAACTCTTCAAGCCTTTTAATGTAGGCTTTGGCATTAGCAGGCAACGCATTATAATCCGTCACACCGGCCGTGTTTTCAGTCCAACCCGGCATTTCTTCAATAATGGCGTGGCATTGCTCATACTGATCCGCGCCTAAAGGTGCTGTTTCAGTCACTTCACCGCTTAATCGATAAGCCGTACAAATACCAATAGTTGCCATGCCATCCAGAACATCCAGCTTGGTTAAACAAATACCGCTTAAGCTGTTTAGTTTTGCCGATTTGCGCATGGCGACGGCATCAAACCAACCGGTACGACGTTTACGTCCGGTCGTAGCGCCAAACTCATGGCCTTTTGTACCCAGATGATCACCACAAGCATCATGCAATTCAGAGGGAAACGGCCCATTGCCAACGCGTGTTGAATAAGCCTTGGTAATACCCAAAACATAATCAAGATCAAGTGGCCCCAGGCCGCTACCTGTCGCTGCGCCACCCGCCGTGGTGCTAGATGAAGTGACATAAGGAAAAGTGCCGTGATCAATATCCAGCAAGGCACCTTGAGCCCCTTCAAACAACAGATTTTTTCCTTCCGCCTGAAACGTATAAAGCGCTTCGCTGACATCCGTTAACATCGGCTTGATTTGCTCGCCCAAAACAAGCGCTTCATCCAGAGTCTGCTGATAATCGACTGCATCTGTATGGTAATAGTGAGTCAACATAAAGTTATGATACTCAACCAACTCTTTGAGCTTTTCAGCAAAGCTTTCAGTATTCAGCAAGTCGCCGGCACGCAAGCCCCGTCGCCCCGCCTTGTCTTCATAAGCAGGCCCAATGCCGCGTCCGGTTGTACCAATCGCTTTACCGCCACGCGCTTTTTCACGTGCCTGATCGATAGCGACATGCACGGGTAAAATCAGGGTACAAGCCTCACTGATGAGTAAACGATTTCTAACCTGAATACCGGCTTTTTCCAAAAATTCGATTTCTTCCATCAAGGCATTCGGCGACAACACAACACCATTACCAATCATGCACAACACATTTTCCCTGAGTATGCCGGAAGGAATAAGGTGCAATACGGTTTTCTCGCCGCGAATCACCAGCGTATGTCCGGCATTGTGGCCGCCCTGAAAACGAACGACTGCGTGTGCTTGTTCGGTCAATAAATCAACCAGTTTACCTTTTCCTTCGTCACCCCATTGAGTGCCGATGATAACGACGTTTTTTCCCATAATTTTTCCAGGCTTAAGCTAACGGTCTGACGACCCAATTTTGATTATCTAGTTCTAAAATAGAGGTGCAAGCTAATTCTTTTGCACTTCCGGTTTGTCCCGGCAATTGTTGAACAACAGCCAGTTGCTGAGCGCGTAAGTCTCTGATTTTTTCGTTTAACGCGACATCATCTAAATACGGCGCAAAAATAAGCTCACGCGACTTTACTTGGCAGGCTTGTTTACTAAGTGATGACAGTAACTTTAAATCCGCACTAAAACCCGTCGCCGGACGTGCACGTCCAAACACTGCACCAATATTATCATAACGCCCACCTCTGGCTATTTCTCTGCCCACCGAGGGTATAAAAGCGGCAAATACCATACCGGTATGATAATGATAACCGCGCAACTCGGCTAAATCGAAACTGACAGGCAGTGATGGAAAACGCACTGCCAGTTTTTCCGCAATGGCTTCCAAATCTGCCAAGGCATCTTTTACGTCATCATTGGCTTTCAAAAACACGGATCTGGCTTTATTAATCGTGTCTTTGCCACCATTCAATTCGGGTAGCTTCAAAAACATCAGCTTAAGATCACTATCGATCGCATAGCTGTCCATCAAACCCTGAAGTTCAGGTCTGGCTTTACGCTGCATGACGTCAAATAATTCACGTTCCTGAAACTCGGTTAATTCTGCTTGTCTGGACAAAGCACGGTAAATACCCACATGTCCCAAATCCAGGTGAACATTTTGCAAGCCGGTTATAGCCAACATTTCCAGCATCAAGCGGATAACTTCTACATCACTTTCTTTACCGGCGTGTCCGAAAAGTTCGGCACCAATTTGCATCGGGCTACGGGTCTTTTCCAGCGGATCGCCACGGGTATGTAATATAGTTCCTGCATAGCACAAACGCGTTGGCCATTCATGCTTAAGGTTGTGAGCGTCTATTCTGGCTACTTGCGGTGTCATGTCAGCTCTTACGCCGAGCATTTTACCACTAATTTGATCAGTCAGTTTAAAGGTCTGCAAATCCAGATCATGTCCTGAACCTGTCAGTAAGGAATCCAGAAAATCAATAAAGGGGGGAATAACCAGGTCATAACCCCAGCAAGCAAACAAATCCAGTAGCTTGCGGCGCAAGCTTTCCAGATGTTTAGCCTCTTCCGGCAAAACTTCATCTATGCCATCAGGCAAAAGCCAGGAATCTTTTTGTTGCATGTTTTGTATGTCCACTCAAACAAAACGCCCCGCAAGCGGAGCGTTTTTTATATTTTCAAATGCAGGTTGGGTTAGCTTTAGCGATTTTCTGCGAAGAACAGTCCCAACGTTTTATAACTACTTTTGTTTCTTAAAGTACTGAAAAAAGTCAGAATCAGGATCCAGCACCAACATGCCCGAACTGGAAAAAGTCTTTTTATAAGCATTTAAGCTACGGTAAAAAGTAAAGAACTCCGTATCTGCACCATACGCCTTGGCATAGATGTCTGCTGAAGTTGCATCACCCTCACCCCGCAGCTTTTCTGCATCACGAAAGGCATTAGCCAACGTAACAACGCGCTGTCTGTCTGCATCCGCACGAATTCTTTCGGCGGCTTCCGCACCTTGAGAACGGAACTCACGGGCTACCCGTTCACGTTCTGCTTCCATTCTACGGAATACCGAGGTACTGACTTCGGGGGGTAAATCAATGCGCATCACTTGAACATCAATAATTTCCATACCTAAATCAGCCGCAACCGCCTTGGAATTGTTGGTTAAAATCTCACGGATTGCACTACGATCCGTTGAAATCAGCTGCTTGATATTACGCTTGCTAAACTCACTCCGAAAAGCATCTTTAATAATTTGATCCAAACGCAAATTAGCCTGATCGATATCACCGGCAACAGTAGTATAAAAAGTGCTCACGTTACCAATACGCCACTTAACAAAAGAATCAACAATAACGTTCTTCTTTTCAGCGGTTAAAAAACGCTCGGGTTTCGCATCCATCGTTTGAATACGGGCATCAAACTTCTTGATATTGTTGATAAAAGGTAGTTTAAAATGTAATCCGGGTTCGTAATCGTTTTTTACGATTTCACCCAAACGAAATTTAATCGCCTTTTCTGTTTGACTAACAGAAAATACACACATTGAGCCAACCAACAACAAAAATGCTGCCAAGCCTACTAAAATTTTATTTGGTGTCATTAACGTCCCCTTGCGTCACGGCTACGAATTGAAGTCCGCTCAACAGCCGGCTCCGGTACCGCAGTCGGTTGGGACTGAGGTTGATCGGCATTGCTTGTTGGTGAGTTCGTGGGTAATGGTTGCGATGCAGCTTGTTGCTGCAACATTTTATCCAACGGCAAATACAGCATATTATTGCCGCCTTTAACATCAACCAAAACCTTGCTTGTTTCAGTCAATACCGCTTCCATCGATTCAATGTAAAGACGTTTGCGTGTTACATCGGGCGCTTTGGTATACTCAGTCAGTAACTTGGTAAAACGGTTGGTTTCACCCTCGGCCTGAGCAATCACTTGCTCTTTATAACCTTCAGCTTCTTGTATCTTTCTGGCCGCAGCACCACGCGCTTTAGGCACCACGTCATTAGAATAGGCTTCCGCTTCGTTAATCAAGCGCTGCTCATCTTCCCGTGCTTTAATTGCATCTTCAAACGAGTTTTGAACCTGTTCCGGCGGTTGCGCATCCTGTAAGTTGACACTGGTAATTTGAATGCCTGATTGATAGCTATCCATGACGTCCTGGATTTCTTTTTTAATCAGCGTAACAATTTCACTACGACCTTGGGTTAATACAAAGTCCATTGTGCTGCTACCCACAACGCCACGCAAGGCGCTTTCAGTAACCTGTTTTAAGGTTAACGCAGGATTAACCACATTAAAGATAAATTGCTTGGCGTCCTTAACCTGGTATTGAATAGCCAGACGAACATCGACATAGTTTTCATCTTTGGTCAGCATCAGTGCTTCTTTGGGCACTGATCCGGTGACCTGCTCACTGCCACCGCTGCGATAGCCTACTTCGATAAAGCGCTGTTGTTTTACATTAACAATATCAACCCGCTCAATAGGTGCGGGCATGTGCCAATTTAAACCGGACTGGGTAG
>CAIUYS010000665.1 GCA_903903365.1 uncultured Methylococcaceae bacterium | reverse complement strand
TTAATAACTGAAGTGGAAAAATCAAAATGACAAATTACCGACTATTTTTATTAAGTTTTCTAACCGTTTCATGGTTTTTTCTAAGTGGTTTTAACAAACCCGTTGACAACACTATGATCGTTGTAGAAACCCAGAAAACAGAACGTGAACTACAATCTGCCGAAACTGAAAACATCAAAAAAACGCTGGACACTGTTCCGGTAAAAACAAAAAACAATGCGCTATCCGCTAAAAGAAAATCGCAAAAAATAATCCTGGCCAAAAATATCAGCGACCCTGATGAAGCCCCCCCCTCTCAACATAACGAGTTTGAAAAACGGTTGGATCTTTCTGTTCCATTTGAACATTCTGAAAACATAGGCCTTAACAATATCCAAAAAGCAGTTGCACAAAGCCTGGTGACTAATATTTTTGCCCCGGAAACTAAAAAAAAGCCGCAGCCGCTAGAATTAAAAGGTGGATTTTTGATGTCTCCAGAACCGGAATTGGAAAAACGAAAATCTGTTGATGGTGCGGGAATTGTTATTAATCTTAAACCCTGATTTAATAAGCGTGTAACTACTCAGTAGTAGTCGGCTTAAATCATAGCATACGCGGTTCAACGGATATTATTTTTAGTCCAAAAAGACCTTATAATTACATAAAAAGTGTCAACTAAAGTTGGGCTTCTATGAAGTACCTAACATTTTCATAAGATTTAAAAACTTCTCTTATCTGTGTCTATCAATCAAATCTGTGTTCTATTTTAAATAAATGAGTAGTACCACTCTCAAAAACCAGCAAAAAAAGTGGCTTATCAGTCCAGCCATTCAATGACATGGTCTTCCAGATTAACCGCCATTGATTCTTTTATCGCATAACTTCTAATTGAAACACCCGCTTTTTTAACACTGGCAGCACTTCCCGATACCAAGGGATGCCATGCAGGAAGTTCTTTATCCTCGTTCAGTAGACGGTAGGCACAGGTTGAAGGCAGCCAGTGATACTGTGTAAAGTCGTTTTGCTTTAAATTAAGACATTCCGGGACTAATTGAGTACGTTCGTTATAGCGTGTACAGCGACAGGTCGTTAAATTGATGAGTTTACAAGCGACGCTGGTGAATACTATTTCCCCGGAATCTTCATCTTCCAACTTGTGTAAACAACATTTGCCACAGTTATCACACAATGACTCCCATTCTTCGGTCGTCATTTCAGGCAGTTTTTTTGTTTTCCAAAAGCTCATGGCAGATTTTAATAATTAATAAATTAGCGATATATCCTGCCATGTTATCCCAAATTCAACAATGAGATTTAACTATAACGCGTTATCCGCTTTCTTGCTCCAGGTTTTTCGCTGCCAGTTCATTCAGAATTTGTCTAAAATGGGCGTAACCTTGGATATTTAAAACACCCACCTCATTTAAAACCCCCTGATAATGACCCGCAGCCCTTCCACCGACAATAATTGCGACGTTATTGCCCACTAATTTTTTAAGTCGTCTTAGCTCTTTTGCCACAACATGATCATCGGAAGCAAAACTGAGGCTCAGCGTCAATGCACAGGCGTTGGTATATTTAACAGCTGCAGCAATTTCTTCAGCGGCCAGATTAGCGCCCAGATAAGTCACTTGCCAGCCACTCAGTTCAGCCATTATAGCCGCCAGTAAAGCGCCCAATTCATGTAATTGACCAATAGGTGTACTAACAATCATCTTGGGGGCATTGGCTGCACAGGGATTATTATTACGTAAAATATAGGTCAAAGATCGAATAACAGATGAAGTCATGTGCTCATGAACCGGCCTCAGTTCTCCTGATATCCAACGCTCGCCAATTCTGGTTAACAAGGGTGTCAACAAGTGCTCAATAAATACTTCAGTACCCAGCTCTACAATTGCGTTTTCAAAATGCGACTCCAGCATTCTGGCATCGAAAGCTAAAACGGCATCATAACATTTTTCAATATAATCCTCGGTAAGATACACCCTGTCACTGGCCGAAGTAGTCTTTCTATTCAATGCAGGCGTTACTGCACCCGCCTCATCTTTGGTCAACTTCTTTAGGTCATCAAGCGAAAACTTGGCAATTTGACTGATACTATGACCATTTCCGGTGGCCTGATTGAGTAATTTTAAACGGGCAATATCCTGATCGGTATAAACCCGATGCCCACCTGCCGTACGCGTCGGCGTTACCGCCTGATAGCGACGTTCCCACGCTCTGACAAGATCAGACTTAACCCCCGACCTTTTTGAAACGGTGCTAATTAAATATTGCGCTGAGTCACCAATAAGACCAGTCATAACGGCTTCTTTATCTCAAAAAATAAAAACCATAGTAACATAAACCTTTACAAAACATTGACAAAATTACGACAGAGAGCCATTAATACGCATATTAGTAATTTCTGACCCTCTGTGGCGGTTTATTTCTAAGGGGGGAATCCAATGTCATTAAGTTAAGCCCAAGTTGTTTAAAAGACTGGAGTGCAATCGCTTTAGCTATTGCCTGCAAAACAGCTAAAGCGGTTTTACTCCGATTCTATGCTTACCTTAACGACATCGGGGGGGGAATCTCTTTATGACTAAATTTATGAAGCGGTTGGTCGACCGGTTTGAACTTTTTCAACTTTTTCAACCGCCAACTTAAGCTCGTCCAACGATAATTGGGTCAGTAAATGCAGTCCGGCACGAAGTATTTCGCCTTTCTTGACATGAATCCCCGCTGCCAGACAAGTTTTCTTGAGTTCTGAAATTTTCAGATAATCCTGTTCCGGGAATGAAAAACTATCCCTAATCACTTTTATCTTGGCACTTTTTATTTTTTTAATATCCGTTTTTACTTCAGCTTCAACGGTCTCAACCACTTCTTTAGTTTCAATGGCGACGCTTGCTTTTGCTGCTGAAGGCTTTTTAACCACTTTTTTAACGACTGCTTTCTCAAGGGGCAGATCAATTTGAAGTGGCTCGGTTACCGTTTTTTTTGATTTTGGCTTTGATGTGTTCATTATGATCTCTTAATGCTTAAATAAAAAATAACAGTATAAACCGTTTATACGGTTATTCAATTATATTTATTAACAATAAGTTAAACGCCATAAGCGTCTGTTTATTTTTATCAACAATGGGGTCGCATTAAATAGTCAATAATAAATTATAGACTAAAGGTCAGACCCCCTGACTTTAATTCATCAAAATGTAACAATTAAAGTTTACTATCCGATTTTTTGTAAATAACTTTACTGGACAAAACAAATGTTTGATTTAAAAATAACATCACTAAAACGGCAAGCTATTCTTGCCGCATCATTCTCAGTTATAGCCGCTATTTATTCAGCGCCCTCTTTGGCTGTAGTTGATCCTGTTATCCTGACTTTTTCTACGGTTGGTGATTCAAGACAAGATTCAGTAAACATTGATCCCAGCGTTGTAAAGCCTGTTCAAGACCCCGATCTTAAATGCCAAACACCTTCAGGTGCTACCGGTTTGACAGCTAACCCTGGCTTATCGGGCCAAGATTGCAAATGGCTGCAAAACACAACCGCTTGGGCACGCATCATGCGTACCATTCAGTCACAAAAAGCCAACTTGTTGTTTTTTAATGGCGACATGATTATGGGTTACGGTAAAGCAGGCGTCCCTGTAACTAGAAACACAACTGGCGTAAGTGAAGTAGCAATCACAAGCCCTGTCATCAGTGACGTCCTTAATTCGGATGCCATGCAGATCTATAAACAGTATGGCTTTTGGCGCGGCATGGTTGCAAACTTAATGGAAACCGGTACTTATGTAGTTCCTGTGCCAGGCAACCATGAAGTGCAATGTAAGCGTTGTGGTAAAGCCTCACAGGTTGAGAACGAAAATGCCTGGCGCGATAACATGGGCGACCTGATTCTTGATACCGCTCGTTTCACAAGTTTGGTGGGTACCGCTGCAACCAATTTCTCTAAAACCAATACGCCCGCTATTT
This sequence comes from uncultured Methylococcaceae bacterium, assembly GCA_903903365.1. Classification (GTDB taxonomy): domain Bacteria; phylum Pseudomonadota; class Gammaproteobacteria; order Methylococcales; family Methylomonadaceae; genus Methylobacter_C. The sequence goes on along the minus strand of CAIUYS010000665.1, from coordinate 7,724 downwards.
CTGGTCTGGACGGTGTTACAACTGATCAATCACAACTTAGCTATTCATTTGACGTGGGTCAATCACATTTTGCCATTATCAACACGGATGCGGTAGGTAAAGACGGTTATGCACCCACTGCCTGGCTGGATGCTGATATGACAGCTGCAGAAGTCCGTGGCGCTAAACGCATGTTCGTTTTTGGTCACAAACCGGCCGTGTTCTACGTTGTAGGATCCGTAGTGGCATCGTCAACCTCTTCTCTTAGCGATAAAAATGCAGCAGCGGGTGCCGCTTTCTGGACTGTCATTGACAATCATAAAGCCACTTACTTCTGTGGTCATGAGCATACTTATAAAGTATCAAAACTTAATGGCTTAACGAATTCTTACCAAGTTATCGTGGGTGCTGGCGGATCTCCGTTTGAATCTTCAGTAACGACTTCTGTTGCTAATGACCGCATGTACTCATGGGCTACTGTAAAAGTTTTCCAAAGCGGTACTGTGCAAATGGACACTTGGGGTTTTGATCCTGCGATGACTAATCCAATTATAAAATTGGAAACAGTTACCTTGCCACACCAAAATTAAGTTTTTTGTAAAAAGGACATTCACATGAAAAAATTAACAAACTCTTTGGGATTGGTGGCTTTATTAGCACTTACCCTGAGCAATCAGGTAAAGGCTGATATCATAGTCGATACCGGCACGCCCGACCAAACGGGTTCAGCTATTATGCTATCCGATGCTCAATGGTTGGCGGCTGAATTTACCACTACTCAAGCCTGGCAAATTGATAGTCTTAAAGGCTTTATCAACGCTGACACCTCAAATCCGGATAGTGCTACTTATACCGTTGCGCTCTACGACAACGCCGGTAACAATCGTCCTGACACCTCTAGCGAACTGTTTGCACAACAAGCGACCTTTGGTACTGATGGATGGAATGGTCTGCAAGGGCTAAATGTTGCACTTAATGCCGGTACTTATTGGTTGGCATTTGAGGTGCGATCAGGCGATACTTTACAAGGATTAATGCCCGTTTTCGCGCCAAATCCAGTACAAACTGCCTACCAAGATACGACTGCCAATTTCGGTTATATTCCAATAACTGGATCATCGGCTTACAACTTTGGCGTACAAATCAGTGCTGTTCCAGTACCACCTTCGTTGTTATTATTTGCTTCCGGCTTATTGGCAATGGGTGGACGTCGTTTAGTCAAACGTCAGTCGATTTAACGTTATTCAAGTAAAGCAATTTGCACCGCCTGTTTTTTAACAGGCGGTGTTTTATTAACCCTGAGTTTAGGGTAACACTCAATATATCCTCAACATGAGATAATAGCATCTCACTCCTCGCGGGCTTGGCCTGCTCAAAGCGCCACCATTCAAATCAGCAAGACCATCTCCAGCATAGCAAAATCAGTCCGTAAAAATAACAGTGTAATTTTTATAAAGCGGGTTTTGACGTTATCAGGCTTATAATATCTCACTTCCTCAGATTTACAGTCACGGCCATTTGGTTAAGCCGTTCGCTGAGCGGAGTCGAAGCGATTTTGCTGGCTTCGGCTCCGCTCAGCCAACGGTTTATCGTGCCAAGAGGTGCTTAACTTAATGGCAGTGAGGCATATAGCGGGTTATTGCCAGTGCATTTAATCAACTTTATCCACTATTTCCGGCGCTAGACTATCAATCGCTATCAACACGGATTCTGGCAACAAACAATTACTCATTCATAAACGTATCCAAAATAATCCACTATGTATTTTCTAAAAAAACTCGGTATTACCACCCTAAGCGCCCTTATTACCAGCAGTGTTGTTCAGGCAGCGGAACCCGGTCCAAATGATTGGTTTAACGCCGGACGACAAACGGTTATCGATGCCCAACAGTTGCATCCAAACTCAAAGCGGGCAAAGAATGTGATTTTGTTTGTCGGTGACGGCATGGGCATTTCCACCATTACCGCGTCACGAATTTACGACGGCCAACAAAAAGGCGGACACGGCGAAGAAAATTCCTTAAGCTTTGAAAAACTACCCTATCTGGCATTATCCAAAACTTACAGCGTTGATGAACAAACCGCAGACTCCGCACCTACCATGACGGCTATGGTAACCGGCGTTAAAACCATTGGTCATTCAATCTCCGTCAATCAACTGGTTACCCATAGCGAACCGAACGCTGAAAAGGTCGATGCCAACAAACTCGCCACCATTCTGGAACAAGCCAAGCAACACGGCTTGTCTGCCGGTGTCGTTTCCACCGCCCGTATCACCCATGCAACTCCGGCCGCAACGTATGCCCACACGGCAAATCGCGACTGGGAAGGCGATTCGGATTTACCGGACGGTGCCACGGTTGCCGACATTGCCACACAACTGGTTGATTTTAATATCAACGGCGGCATTGATGTTGCCTTAGGCGGTGGACGAACGCGTTTTATTCCCAAGTCGGCAACCGATCCTGAATACGGCGTCGCCGGTAAACGTAAAGACGGACGCGACCTAACCGCAGACTGGTTAAACAAGCACAGCAATGCCCGCTATGTCTGGAATAAAGCGCAATTCGATACGATAGACCCTAAAACCACGGATCATTTATTAGGTCTGTTTGAACCCTCGCACGTCCATTATGAAACCGACCGTATCGCTCATGACAAAGCCGGTGAACCGTCGCTGACCGAGATGACCGCCAAAGCCATCGATATTCTGAAAAAAAATCATAAAGGTTATTTTCTGATGGTCGAAGGCGGACGTATCGATCATGCCCACCATGCCGGTAATGCGTATCGGGCGCTGACTGAAACCCAACAATTGGCCGCCGCCGTGCAAGCGGCACTGAATAAAACCAATCCCGATGACACCCTGATTATTGTTACCGCTGACCATAGCCACACCTTCACCATCGGCGGTTATCCTCAACGCGGCAATCCCATTTTGGGACTGACTCAAGGTGTGGGCGCAACCAGCCCTAATCTTGACATGTTGGGCTTACCCTATACCACCCTAAACTACGCCAACGGCTCTGGCTACACCGGCAAATCCAATGTTCAGGAGGCCGGTTCAAAATCCTTCACAACACCCGCAACGGCGGCATGGGAGTCAGGAAGCGAAGGTCATAATCCAAAGTCATTTTCTCCTGCCACCGGCCGCCCGTTGCTCAAAAATGCCCAGGTACAAGGTTCTGATTATCTTCAGGAAGCCATTATTCCTCTGGGAGCCGAAACGCATGGCGCAGAAGACGTCGCTATTTTTGCAGGCGGCCCTAAAGCCCACTTGTTTCACGGCGTTATTGAACAAAACGTGATTTATCATGTAATGGCTGAAGCACTGGGATTTACCCGACAAGACCCGGCAAAAAAACATAAGGTAACGAACAAAAACAAACGGGTACATCATGGCCGATAAGCTAACTCGCAATAGTAAGTCCCCAATTTATAGTGGTAGGGTGCGCATCGCGCACCTAAAACCGCATCAACTAAACGGTTTTATTTGCCCCACAATCTATTATTTTTCTACCTGTAGCGTAATTAGGGTTCTTTCGCTGGCATGGTTGTGGTGCGCGATGTGCACCCTACTCTGCTATAAAGTGGAAGATTATTTATTGCGCGTTGCCTAAACACAAATATTATATGTCGCTGAAAACGCCCAAGCCGTCATCCCTGCATGGACTGCCGGGATCCAGTTGCCATGGATGGCATTCGTAACGCATCCACTTACTGTTTTTATTAGATACAAAGTAACATTTATGAAACGACCTGATTTATTTAAAATAATCCTCAGCCTTGGCTTTTTCAGTTTTTCGACTGCCGCCCTTACCGATAATAATAATCAACAACTCACGGACGTTGCCTGCCGTTATGAATCAACAATAACGCCTGATGACAAATCCACAGCACCGACAACAACCACCTGGTTTTTCTGGCGAAAACCCGACATGATTCAAACACAGGATGAAAGCGGCCATTATGGCGAAATCTGGGAAAAGACTGCCACAGGCAACATTCAATATCGCAAGCTTTACCCAGCCGACAAAACCGCCGTCGAATATATGCCGGCGGATAGCACTACTCATAACCTGAATTTTGATTGGAACAAACTTTCCAGCATGCTGACTCAACAAGAACTTGATGCCCTTAAGTTTGTTGAAAACAAGCAAGTATTAGGTCGCAGCACTGAAGTACGCACGGGTAAAATAAAGGATCAAACTATAGAAGTCCTCTGGCTGCCAACCGAACAGTTACCGGCACTTATCATCAGAAAAGATAAAACCGGCACGATAAAACTTCAACTTGTTGAAATTACACCGCTGTCAGCAGCCCGCCAAAAACCGATAGACAGTGAAACCATTGCCAATTACAGACAGATTGACGCCGCTGATTTCGGTGACATGGAAAATGATCCCTTCGTTAAGAAATTAATGTCTGTGGAAGGTCATCATGCTCCTTAGTTAACTCGCAATAAATACCCAATCATTGCCTGACTCTGGGAGTTCACCGACTTAATAATTTCTACAATGCTGTGTACAAAGCGTGTGGAGACTATAAATTGAGGGTTTATTTATTGTGAGCCGCCTAATGGACGGGTACAAACCCAGGTTTGCACTCCAAATTGACAAGGTGTCGGGGCGCGTCAATGGTATTAAGTTAAGTATATTGAGACTACCTATTGGGGGCTTATTTATTGTAAGTTGCCTAAAGCCGGAGTACAAACCTAGGTTTGTATTCCAAACTGACAAAGTGTCGGGTACGTCACTGCCTTTAAGTTAAGCGTGTGGAGACTATAAATTGGGAGGTTTATTTATTACGAGTTACCTTAGCTAAATCATTATTATAGCTAACGCCTAAGCTCACGACTCATAAGTAATGTCCTACAAAGGTAATACATTACACAAAACCATAACTAAAGCGTCATCTATTTGTAACATTTAACAGGCACTATTCCCTTGAGTAAAGCCGCTCCCTTATATCACCGGGATTGAAAAATGCAGGTCTTATTAAATTAAGATATTCGTATTATCGCTTTATAGGTCTATCAACTTATCAAAACTTATTGGAATTATCATGCATAAAAAACTGTTGCTTTCGGCTTTAATAACCTCACTTTGCGCTGCTACTTCAGCCCATGCCGCGATCACTTCAGGCCAACTCATTGCCATTGGCAGCTTGAGCGGTAGCTCTTTGGCAGCTTGAGCGGTAGCTCTGCCGGCGTTAATAAAGATTTATCAGGCTTAACGGGTTTGCTTGAAAATGGAGTTGCCGGTAATTTTCTGGGCGGAATTGGTTCGGGTCTTGCTTACGCAGGTGGCAATACGTTTATTGCTACACCCGATCGCGGGCCGAATGCCACTGTATACAATGCTTTGGTAGATGACACATCGTCTTATATTTCACGTTTTCATACCATAACGCTGGATTTAACCGCCAATACCTCAGGCTCTGGTTTGGCTTATAACCTGACGCCAACTTTGACAGCAACTACTTTGTTGTCTAGCGCCACTGCGCTCAATTATGGCACGGGTGCCGGTTTGGGTAACAAAATTGATGGCATTACACCAATCGGTTCGGGCGCTCCCGATCTTAACCTCACCAATAGCACTAATTATTTTACTGGTCGTTCTGACAACTATGGTTCTGCCAATGCCTTGGGCGCTCCCGATTCAACCTCAGCAAATCCCAGCAACGCTCGTTTCGATCCCGAAGGCGTACGTGTTTCCAATGACGGCAAGAGCGTGTTTATTTCTGATGAATACGGCCCTTATGTCAACCAGTTTGACCGTGTGACCGGTGAACGCATCAAATCTTTTGCACTGCCTGCCAATCTGGCTGTTCCAAATCTCTCTCCGGTTGGAGCTACAGAGATAGCTAATAACACAACCAGCGGTCGAGTTACCAACAAGGGCATGGAAGGTTTAGCCATTACCCCGGACGGCACCATGCTGGTAGGTATCATGCAAGCGGCGTTGGGGCAGGAGAATGGCGGCAAAAGTGTTCGTATTGTGACTATTGACATCGCAAGCGGGACTACTCACGAATATGCCTATAAACTAACAACCGGCTCAGGTGCCAGTGAAATTATCGCCATCAACAACCATGAATTTTTGGTCGATGAGCGTGATGGTAAAGGCTTGGGAGATGGCACTAACGCAGTCGTCAAGCAGTTGTTTAAAATTGACATCACCGGCGCAACTGAAGTGTCCGGCTTAACGGGCTCGGCCGCATTAGGAGCTGTCGCAATTCCTAAAACATTGTTTCTGGACGTTGTAAGTAAGCTTAATGCCAATGGCATCACCAGTGCCAATGTTCCATCCAAGATTGAAGGTGTCGCTTTTGGTCAAGACATATACGATAACGGCGCATTGTTCCACACTTTATATGTTGCCAACGACAATGATTTTGTACCTGGTGTAGCTGGAGCCAACCAATTTTATGTATTTGCTGTTGCTGATACGGCTCTTAACTTTCAGGCACAACAAATATCTGCTGTGCCGGTACCCGCTGCAGCATGGTTGTTTGGAACAGGCTTGATTGGATTGCTGGGTTCGGCAAGAAAGCGTAAATCTGCTTAAGAAATAGCTTTGCTTGCTCAAGCTAACGAAGGCCAATAGGTCTTGGTTAGCTTGAACATCAACCACCAGCAATAACTCATTATTAATTTACAGAGTAACATCATGAAAATAAACAATATTCAATCAACGTGTTTAGTCGCCACACTAATGCTTGCAGCAAGTATCCAAGCAAATGCCAGCATTATCATTTCTGAAGTTCACCCAACGGGTAGCTCAGCTACAACCACGTATGCAGCAGACTGGTTTGAATTAACAAATACCGGAACTTCAGCAGTAGATATTACTGGCTGGAAAATGGATGATAATTCTAACAACGCAGTTGCTGGCCAAGCTGTTTCATTGCGTGGCATCACTAGTATTGATGCGGGGAAATCTGTTGTTTTTCTTGAAACAGATGCCACTGGTACAACCGATACTGCAAAAGATGCCTCATTTAAATCTGCTTGGTTCGGTTCAAATGTACCCACAGGGTTTTTAATAGGCAATTATGGTGGCTCAGGTGTAAGTTTGGGTGCCGGTGGAGACGCAGTAAATATTTACAATAGCACCGGATTATTACAGGCCAATGTAATGTTTGGAGCAGCGACAGTAGGTACATCATTTAATAATGCTGCAGGCTTAAATAATACAACCATCTCAACATTAAGCGTAGTTGGAACCAATGGCGCCTTTACATCCGTCACTGGCAGCGAAATCGGTTCTCCGAGTGCAGTACCCGTTCCTGCTGCTGTTTGGTTGTTTAGTACCGGTCTAATCGGCTTAACCGGTTTTGCCCGCAAACGCAAAGCAGTTTAATAGCGTTAACGTTGTAATTTTAGCAATCACTTTATCGTTGCCCAATATTACAGAAACAGAATAAACCATAGAATTCGCTGAGACACTCAACGCATCACTCTTGATAAAGAGTGATGCGTTTTACTGCATTCAGCAAATTCTATGCGCTACTTTATATCCTCATCATCGACATGAAAGGTGTGCAGCATCCGATGAGTTATAGGAGCAAGCACAATCCCCATTACAGCAATAAATACCAACCCGCTAAAAAGTGCATAACCGGATGCGAATATTTTTGCTCCCGTTGTAATCAATGGATTAATCGGCCCCATTCCTCCGAGAATCATGGAGGCCTCCAAAATAGAATCAACCCAATCAAATTGGGCTATGTGATGATAACCC
>CAIUYS010000664.1 GCA_903903365.1 uncultured Methylococcaceae bacterium | reverse complement strand
TGTCCGGTCGCCTTTTCAAATTCTTCGGCAATTTCCGTCATGGGTTTGCTGAAGTTGGCAGCAACGGCTACCAACGTGGTGGCTGCTGAACCGGATTGACTGACGGCCAGTAACAGTACCGTTAAAAATAAGCTTAATGAAATTTTTTTAAACATAAAAATGCTTCCTTTTAAAATGGCCTTGATAAGTTGGACGTGTTTTTTTAAAACCTGAATTGGCTTTGTACATAGAAATAATCGGTATCACCGCCCGGCGTTGTATCGCCCGGCCTCGCTGTCGTCGGTGTATTATTGGTTACGCTTGCAGTTGATACGGCCGACGTAGCAAACTGACCTTTAAATAAATGAAACCAGCCCGCCTCAAAGTATAAGCTGCTGTTGTAGCTGTAACGACTCGAAGCCCCCAATTGATTACCTACATAACTGCCGCTGGTGCCATTGGTATTACCCACAAAACCTGGTGAAACAGTCGATGAACAGGAGCCTCCGCCCCAACAATCGCCGGCTGAAGCCAGCCAGATTAAGCGTTGTTGCAATAATACGATGACATTTGAACGGGGCGCGAAACTAAACCGGTAGCTGGGTGAATTGATGTTGCTACGTTGGAAGGCAGAATAAATACCCGTTGAGCCAAAATCAATATCTGATGCGCCATACAGCGGATCGAAACGGCCATCGGTTGAGCCGTTGGTGTATACGGAGCTTTTGCTGCCACTGGCCCAATCGTATTCTATATCAAAGTGAGGGGACATCGGGAGGTCAAAACTGTAGCCCGCTTCGATATGTTCGGACCACGCCTGATGATTTTGCTGTCGATCGTTAACGGATGTGTTGTATTGTACCGTGCCAAATTGCCCCATACCTTCGGCGACAAAGTCAAAGTCACCTTTGTTTGGCTTGATATAAAACCGTAGACCGGGCGTAAAATATTTACGATTTCGAGTGGCGTTGTTGGTGCTGTCACCCTCATTCAGATTATATAAATAGATTTCTGCATTGATATTTTTAATGACGTTATAGCCTTCCAAAATACCGCCAGAAAAAAATGTTTGGGTATCTTCCAGATCCCATTCTTGATTGCCATTGACCAGCAGGTTGGCATTGGGTGCCAACAGATTGGGGTTCCCACCCTTTGGCGTAGTGATGTAGTTTGGATAACGCAGAACAGGTAGGGTGCCAAAGGCATTAAATTGCCATTGATCATAATCAAGCACTCTAATTCGCACACCGGTAAAGCTATTGACCGTATTACGGAAAATGGGTCGGGAAACCAGTCGGCGACTGCCCAAATCTATGGTTTGGCGACCGGCTTTAATTTCTATCCCGCGACCGCTTAACAATACATTTTGATCAGCCCAAGACGCATAGCCTTGAATAAAGTCGGCGGTGTCAACTATCGTGTTATTAGGAGGATTCGGCGTGTTATTAGTCCCTTGGTCTGATAACAGTCCCCGCGCATCCATAAATTCAGTGGCAAACCGGAAGTTGCCCAACTTGGCTTGTATCCAGACATCTGTTTGAAACTCAATTTGCTGGTTACCGCCACCGGCTTTAGGCGCGGGGAATGGTTGACTCGGTTTGAAAGTATCACTCAACGATTCATAACGGGTTCGGTTCTCAAGACCGACTGTCAGCCAATCAGGTAAGTGTAAAGTGTCGTGCAAATTCCAGGCAGGTTTTTCATAACTATTACCTAGCAAAGCATCATCCATTAAGGCATTGTAAGCAGCCATGGGTGCGCGACTATAAGTTGGTGGTGGCTCTGCGGCCTGGCTAATTTCGCTATTGCTTAGGGTAAAGCCGCCAATGATCATTAGCTTGAGTGCATGGCTGGCAGTTGCCTTTGCATGATTTTTTCTTGGCTTCATCAATCACCTATGGTGTAAATAGTAAGAAACATCGGCATTGTTTCGTCGATGCACACAGATCCTGTTTGACAAGTCTCTGTAATAAAAACGACTTCATTATAAAACGTTATGTATTAAAGTAAATAACGATTATGAAAATAAATTGTTTTTAATAGACAAATAATGGGGTGCTTGATTTTGTTAAGTAGGGGATGTAGATTTGGACCGAGGAGCGGGCTAACACTGTACTTTTGCCGGCACCGGATTTACCGAACAGGCCAACGTTTGAGTCGTCGATTGACAATTGCGTGGTCAGATTGAAGTGACCCCTACGCAGTTTTACATTCATTTACAGCAGCAGGGTGACCTCTGTTACAAAGGCAACGCGACCGCAACCGAAAGCCGGTATGCGGTCGTGTTGCGAAACATCAACTGCCGACAGCCAAAATTACGGCACCTGCTTTAAAGATAGCAGTGACAGTCTGGCCTTTACGCAAACCCAGAGTTTCAACGCTGTCGTTAGTCACGGTAGCGGTAATCTGCTCGCCGCCCGTTGATTCAATATCAATTTCGGTATTGACCGCACCGGGCTTAACCAAAATCACCGTACCGGGTAACTGGTTACGCGCGGAAACACGGTAACCGCCAAAATCGGTGACGATGATGATTTGCGGGGCTTTGACCAAGGCGATAACTTGCACACCAGTCTTGATGCCCAATGTTTCGGCGGATTCCTTGGTAATCGAAGCAACGATGGTTTCGCCGCCCTTCAAGCTGATATGAACCTCGGCATTAACCGCCCCGATAAGCACTTCACTGACGATTCCGGTAAATTGATTGCGTGCACTTGTTTTCATATTAATGCCTCATGGGTTTGATTGGGTTTTAATAATAGCAGCCTTGATAAGGGAATACTCAATTGGCCAATTATGCAGCGATGCCGTAAAAAGTTTATTTTGTAGAAACATGGATGACCTATAATTACACCCGTAAACTTATATCGTCGTTTGAGCGGTTATGCAAGACAGAACGTATTGGTAGTGTTAAGAAAGCCGATTTAGTATATTACGTTATATATAAAAGTAAATAACGAAAACAAGAAACAGATCATTTTTTTTAAAGAAATAATACTGGGTCCGAAAAGAATTTTGGCTCTTTTGAATATTCACAATTTAGATAATGACATGCCCAAAAAACTAAAAGACAACATAACTCCATCTTGGGTGGAGGGCGAATTGCGCCTGGTCGGTTCCCTGGATAGTCGCATGATGGCCTTGTTAAGGGCGATAGCGAACAGCGGCTCTATCAATCAGGCCGCCAAGCAAGTGGGTTTAAGCTACAAAGGCGCGTGGCAGATGATAGAGCGTTCCAACAATCTCGCACCCAAAGTGTTAATTAGCACCGCTACCGGCGGCAGTAAAGGCGGCGGCACCTGTCTGACCACTGCAGGACAATCGCTGTTGCAACTGTTTACCCAACTGGAACAGCAACACCAACAGTTTTTGCAGCAACTCAATCAGAGTTTGGCGAAAGACCCCAACGTGCTTATGTTGCTTAAGCGACTGGTGATAAAAACCAGTGCAACCAATCAGTTATTTGGCATCATTACCGCCATTAAAACAGGTGCCGTTAATGCTGAAGTATTAGTCGAATTAAAAGGGGGTGAACAGATTGTGACGTCGTTGACGTTAACCGAGCTTAATTTACTTGAACTGAGTGTCGGCGGTGATGTCGTGTTGTTGATTAACGATCCGGAGATTTTCGTTATCACCGAGCTGGATAACGTGCCTTTATCAGCGCGTAACTGCCTGCGCGGCACAGTGATTCGGGTTCAACATGATGGCGTGGATTCAGAAGTTGTCATCCAACTGTCCAATGGCGATAGTATTGTTGCCACAATAACCCAGACCAGTGCCGAGTCACTAGGATTAAAACCGGGCGTTTTGGCCTGCGCCGCTTTTAAAAGCAATGCCGTAATTATTGGCGCGATATAGCCATAGAATTTACTGGCATAACTTAAATTGAGTCGTTGGACATCAGCCATATGTCCGCCATCCACCTGAGTAGCTTGTTCAAGTTTCTCCATCACCGTCCATTGCTCCAATATCAGTCTGCTTGTCATATCCATTCATCCGTTTTGTAGGTTTTCCTACAAAACAAATCCTAACAAAAGTTAATGATTTCAACACTATAAAGAAATGGCACAATGGTTGCTTGGAACTGTTTAAACAAGGCCATTGGGTATAAGCCACCATGAAATCAACAAAAGACATTGCTGTACTATTGGATGAACCGGCCTGTGAGCATAACAAAAAGGAAAAATCCGGTTGTGCCAAGCCCAAACCGGGTGCTTCGGCAGGCGGTTGCGCTTTTGACGGCGCACAGATTGCCTTGTTGCCTATTGCCGATGTCGCGCATATTGTCCACGGGCCTATTGCCTGTGCAGGCAGTTCTTGGGACAACCGGGGTACGCGGTCTTCCGGAGCGGATTTATATCGCATCGGTATGACCACCGATTTAACCGAGCAGGATATTATTATGGGACGTGCAGAAAAGCGCTTGTTCCATGCCATCAAACAAGCCATTGACACTTACTCGCCGCCCGCTGTATTTGTTTATAACACCTGTGTGCCGGCATTATTGGTGATGATATTAATGCCGTGTGTAAATCAGCGCAAGAGCGTTGGGGCGTGCCGGTGGTCCCCATCGATTCAGCAGGCTTCAGTTTAATAGTGACGATACTTTTTACGCAGAATATGATGTGGTCAAAACCCATCCGCGCAAAGCAAACTGGTTTGTTGAAGGCGTTACTGCCTGGGGTAAGGCTGAAAACATTAAGTCGGAAGCCAAATTATTGCCCATGCCTACGTAGTCAATGGAAAAGCCATCAAGAATTTATGAACTATTATTCGACCATGCGGACAGCGATACGCCGGTCACAGAACTAACCATCGGTCTTGTTTGGACGGTATGTAAAGCCCAGCAACTGGGTTTGGCGATGAGTCCCGGCAACCCCACCCGCACTTTGTCGTGGCCTGGCACTTTGGCTGGCAAAACGCTGGGCGAACTGGCCGCCTGGGTTACCGACTGGGAGCCTTACAAAGCTACCGTGGGTATGGCGGCTATTAATTGCAGCTTAAACCGCTACGAATTACCGTCCGGCATCACACTGTTAGCGGCTACCGATAAAGGCAATCTGGCCGTTTTTGAACATTTCTTGCCCCAACTAAAAGGAAAAAAAGTGGTGATTGTAGGCCGCTACCCAGGTATTGAACGTTATGCAGAAGACCTTAATCTTAGCATTCTGGAACGGCAACACACGCTTAACGATTACCCTGACCCCGCCTGTGAATTTTTATTGCCCGATGCTGACTGGGTATTTCTAACCGCCAGTTCAATCACCAATAAAACTTTTCCGCGTCTGGCCGAACTGGCACAAAACGCGACGACCGTATTGATGGGGCCGACCCTGCCGTGGTTTCCCCAATGGCATGAATTCGGCATTGATTATCTGGCCGGTCTGGAAGTCATTGATCCGGTAAAACTATACCAGACTGCGGCGGAAGGTGGCGGCGTCCGTATTTTTGAAAACGGTGCCTGTTACCGGATAGTCAAGCTAACACCCGACAATAGCATGACTTGGTTGAAAAATAGAATAGCTCAGGATTATAATGAAAAGCAGCAACTGACTTCAGCAATGGAGCAGTGGTATTCGTCAGGAAAAAATGCCCG
>CAIUYS010000663.1 GCA_903903365.1 uncultured Methylococcaceae bacterium | reverse complement strand
GTAAAGAGCTTGCCGACTGGGCCTTGTCGAGTGATTCAGATAAACTGGGCGCTTTTTTAACCAGCCAGAAAAGGCTGTTGCAAATTACCTTGCCCACCAATAAACATTTGCCAGGTGCTGTTCATACTATTTATATCGACGCCTCAGGCAATCGCAGTAAAGCCCATAAAGCAGAGCTAATTTCAGTGGCTACACGAACAGAAACAGTCGCGCAAGGTGAGAGCTATTACTTCCAGACTGGCGATAAAAACATCATTGCCGGTATGAATGTAACCGTGTGGGTTCCTGAGTTAAACGAGCAAATGGCGGGTGTTATCATCCCAAAATCCGCGTTAATCTGGTATATGGATCAGGCCTTTGTGTTTCTTAAAACATCAGAAGAAACCTTTAGTCGCCGCACGCTAGACCATTATTTGGCAAGCGCTGACGGTTATTTTATTACTGAAGCTATCAAACCCGGCGAACAAGTTGTTACCAAAGGAGCGCAAATGTTGTTATCAGAAGATTTGCGCGGGCAGATTCCCAAAGAAGATGATGATGATTAAACTATTTTGCAATTTGAAAGTTTCAATGGCCCCTTTTAATCCTTGGATGAATTAATTGTATGACATACTTGAAGTTGATTTTAGCCTGAATCAGATTAGGGACTGTTATTATAGGCTTACCCGATTTTATAATATTTTTGCAAAATAGAGGATTAAACGCAGTGACTAAAATTACCCGGCTTTCGCAATTAGACTTAAATCAATCCTACAGCTATGCCGATTATTTGACATGGCAGTTTAACGAAACGGTCGAACTGATTAAAGGCAAAATCATGTTGATGTCGCCTGCGCCGAATGTAGTGCATCAACGCATTTCAGCAGACATCAATGGTATGCTGTATAACTTTTTTAAACATAAAAAATGTAAATTTTTTGCCGCTCCCTTTGATGTGCGCTTGTATGACCGCAAAAAATCCATTCTCGCAAATAAAGACATTCACACCGTCGTGCAACCTGATTTATGCGTTATTTGCAATCCGGATATTTTGGATGCACAAGGTTGTAATGGTGCGCCGGACTGGATAATTGAAATTTTATCGAAAGGCAATTCCAAGCGGGAAATGCAAATCAAATATGAGTTGTATCAAGAAAGCGGTGTACAAGAATACTGGATTGTATATCCTAATGATCAGGCGATTAATCAATTTGTTTTGGATGAGTGCGGGCGTTATCAACTCAAGCAAATGTACACTGATGATGACATTGCCACTCCGCATTTATTTCCTGAATTGGCTATTGATTTAACTGAAGTTTTTGAAACTTGGAATGAAGAATAATATCAGGCTTAAATTATTCAGTCCGGAATAATTATTTTTCGAACGTCAGCCAGAACAAGCGTTTCCGGCACAGCTCACGATACTGCCGGAAATGACACATAGCGCAGCATCGCTTACTCATAAGCCGACATCGGTGGACAACTACACATCACATGCCGGTCGCCATACACATTATCAATACGCCCAACCGGTGGCCAGTATTTATCATCATGCTGATTATTATCAGGGAAAAAAGCCTGTTGTTTGGAGTAAGGCAGCGTCCATTCTTCCAGTAATAAGCGATGGGTATGTGGCGCGTTATGCAACACGTTATTTTCAGTATCGGCATTGCCGTTTTCTATGGCTTTAATTTCTTCGCGTATTGAAATTAACGCATCACAGAAACGATCAATCTCGGCTTTGTTCTCGCTTTCCGT
>CAIUYS010000662.1 GCA_903903365.1 uncultured Methylococcaceae bacterium | reverse complement strand
TTTAACCCTGCACACCCTGCACAAGCCGCACCATGCATGGTTTTATACCCTGCACATCGACCCTGCACACCCTGCACACCCTGCACATCAATTACCGCTGGCATTACGCCCCCGATACAAGCCCAAAAGCCCGTTAAATTCATCAACATAAGCGCCTAACCAGCCGCTTTCCGTCTTGCCCATAGGCACAGCTTCAACACCATCCGGAAAAATAAACGTCTTTGGATAAGGCACAGATGATGACTTGGACACATACCGGCATCGCTTACGCGTACAATGCAGGCGCTTTAACATCATATCGACCATCTTCACCAAGCTGCCCGGCTTAACGCCCTGCTTGCCGCACCAGACCTTATACAGCTCGTAAAGATCTTCACTCAACACCGGCATCTCGGTAAAGCCGTCAATATGACCTGCTACCCACTCTTCGTAAAACCGGTTGATCGTATCTTTCGACAAATCAATTAAATCTTTCTTGGCAATCGTCATCGGTGGTGGTGTATGCTCGTTAAACTCCCCCAGATCCACCTGCAACAAATAATCATGAAACGCCGCAACACCCCCCTTTTCTTTCTCGACGGCTACCGTCTTATAAAAATCAGCCGTCAACTTTTCCGGCGTCCAGATCACCGCATGACGACGATCATCTTCCTCAAGCACAACAGGCATTCGTTCATTCGACAAAAACACCAGATTAACGTGATTACGCTCCTCATAAGCCATCAGGTTCTTGGGATTAATCCGGATCCAATCGCCGGTAATAAACGACTTCAGCTTGTTTTTGACATGATACAAATCCGACCGAGCAACCACCTCATCCGCAATTAAAAACAGCTTCTTTGATGCCCAGTCGTTAAACTTGTCCTCGATGGCATCCTGCCCGATAATCCGGCCATAACAGCCGTAAATCTCCATCACCACCTCAAAGATCAGGTTCTTGCCCGTTCCTTGCGGCCCATGTACCACCACCGCCGTTTTCATCTTGGCACCGGGATGTTGAATCGGATAAGCCAGCCACTTAATCAGCCACTCAAACAACACCTGGGCAGTATCCGACTCCTCATTACCACACATGTACTTAACCAAGCGGAGCAACTGACTGCAATCCCCTTTAACCGGCACCGTAGGCCAACCATCCCACAAATTGCAGGTGATCTTGATGTCCTTGCCGCCCGGATCAAAGCCGACATTATCAATCCGCACAATTTGGCGGTGATTTGACGACTGCCACTGCTTGGCATAATCCCGCGAGATACACGCATCAATCATGTCAGACTGCTTCAACATAATCCGCTCTTGATGATCAAATACCGTCGAACCATGCCCGTAAATCAGCGCATAACGCTCCAGCAGCTGCTCCATGGACGACAACGGTTTGATTTCATTATCCACAACCACCGGAACCGTGCCGCCGGTCGACTCACCCAAAATCACATACTTATAGAGCGCCTCACCAGTCAAACCCTCAGCGACCGCATCAGCAATGTCCCAACCGTGCTTCTTTTGACCCGGTCGGGGAATGCCCAACACCCGGACGCTACAGCCCAGCTTAATCAAAATCTGTTCAATCTTGCGAGCCGCCTCATAACCGCCTTGCTGTGATTGCGGCAATAACTTCCCATCACTATCAAAAGCCGCATCACAATCCGGCCAAATCACAATGCGCCTGCCAGCCAAAGGCTTCCAATTAATATTGTTAATCGCTTTGGTACCGCCCGGCCACGTTAAACAGGCAAATTGCGGCAATTCCTTATGCGCCACATCCGCGCACTTTTCGCCCTCGACCAACAGCACCGGAAATTCAGCAGACTTGGCAGACAACCGATCCAGACCATACAGATAGCGCGGCACGGTAAACCCCATCCAGCGCCATTCTTCTTTGCCTGTTTGGGTATTTTTGCCCCACGTCAACGGCAATACTTCCTTGCCGCCATTGGACGTTGTAAACCGGCACATATAACCCAAAACCGACCCGTCAAAATTCCGGTACGCCCAAACCGTATCAGGAAGCCCGCGCACAAAATGCGCCTTGGGTGGTTCCGGTGCATCCACGGGCGCCGCTATCGACAACCATTCAGACCGTGCTTTCTTGGCCTCTACCGGCTTGGGCACCACACCCGGCTTATCAAGCCCGAGCATACCGCCCAGCTCCTTACCGGCAGCGCCTTGATCATTGCCATGAAACAGATAAGCGTATAAAGACACCGGATCAGAACCGCTGTCACCGCACGCAAAGTCAGACCAAATACCTTTATGCAAATTTATCGAGAACGAACCGGCATGGGCGTCGTTACGCATAGGATTGATCGATGCATACTCACCACCAGACTTCTTGCCATCCGGCAACCATTGGCGGCAATACGACTCAAAGTTTCCCAACAGCGCTGAATTGATCGCCGAAAAATTGATTTTATTGGTTTGAGTTTTCATGCCGAAACAAACTCGGCAACCGCCGCATCAACGTCAGCCAGAAAACCAGCGACGGCATAATCATTATCAACCGCACCATCATCCTTGTGCAGCTCGATGCCGGCTTCGCTCTCATGTAGGTCATCAGACACCAGATCGCCGCGATTAATATGGATAATCAAGCCGCCTAAACTGCGAATCGCCGACGCTTCATTCTCAAAGCGTATATCGTCAAAAACCAGATAGTCAGAATCCTCATTAGCCAGCCGATTGCTCATCAACATAACCCATAAGTTCGGATGAATCGTGTCACGGCCCCAATCCGTGCCCAAAGTTTGCATAATATGACGGGCTGACACCCCCAAGCCGGGGATAACAACTTCCTTTTTTACTGTTAGCAGCTGCTCGATGTAATGCGCGTCACACCCAAGACAGCGCAGAAAATACCAGGTCATATCCTTGATCGGTTCGGCAAACGATAATTTCTTAAAGCCGCCGGCAACCAGATATTCTGCCGCCGTGCTTTTGCCCGACTGCTTGGGGCCGGTGAATCCTATGATTGTTTTATTCAGGCTCATTATTATTATTCTGCTTGGGTTAAAAAGAGCCCGGTGATCAAGCCGGGACTATAGAGTGGGTAAAACATTAAAAACTAAAACCCGTAACCACTGTCATCGTCATCGTCGTCATTTCTTGCCTGCAAATACAACCAGGTGATTGATGCGACTGCAGCCAGAAAGGTTATGGATAAAAAAATTATTGTGAAGGTTGTCATATAAGTAGTTCTACGTAGTCCATACTGGTTTACTAGGTTATTAAGGTTTTACTTAATACCGAGCGCTTCATTAAGTAAAATTGCCTCAGTCCTTTTTCCTTCCAGGTGCGCAATGAAAATCTTCTCTTGGTACTCGCTCAATGACATTTCGTTCATGGCTGCAAGCCCCAGCAATCCCTTTTTGACTTCTTCAGTGGTCTTGCAGGCTAGTTGTGCAATCTTCTTTTCCATTATTTATTTACCAAAGGCGTTGGGTCGGGTAGCTCACAGAATGGGTTGGGTTATTGGTTTTCATTAATGTCTTGAATAGCTTCTATATAAGGGAACTCATCACGAAGCTCATGAAGTGGAATCCCAAAATGTTTAGATACCCGAAAACAATCAACTAACGGAAGCTTTTTTCTTCCAGTTTTGATGCTAGAAGCCCATCCGTTGGTTTTTCCAAGAAATGCAGCCAATTCATTTGTTTTAATTTCACTTATCATGGGCTAAATATACCAAATGGTTAATTATTAAGCAATACCTTTTGGTAGTTGTTAAAAATTAACTGTTTGGTAATCTAAGAGGATGAAAGAAGTGACTGAAATAAGAAGACTAAATTTAAAAAAAATAGAGCAAGCTTATGGGACTCAAGTCTTGCTTGCTGAAATTATTGAGCTAAGCCCGGCTCGGGTTAATCACCTTCTCACAGGACAAAGAAATATTGGCGAAAAGGCGGCTCGTAAAATTGAAAAGCTACTCAATAAGCCGCATGGGTGGATGGATTTATTAGATAGTGAGTCCGTTATAAATAATACAAGTATCATTGATCTGTCAAAATATACCGAAGATCAGCAACGCGTCATTAAAATGCTTCTTGACTCGTTTGACTCCACCCAATCCCAAGAAAATAAACAAGAAAAATACTTGACAACCGAAACTATCCGTGAGGGGGGGGGGGGGCTGACACCTTCGGTCAGCAATGGCCGGCCGTAGACCGAAGAATAACCAGAGCTGTTGACCGGCGGATAAAGGCAACCGCCCACACTATCATTGCCGGCCAAAGCTACTCTAGCACAACGGCTCGCTATAAACAGGATAAGGACAAATAATGACTACAATTACATTTGATATGCTGTCCCTTGTGGATAAGCTAAAGACGGCTGGATTTGACCAAAGACAAGCGGAAACCGTTGTTAGGGTAATAGCGGATGCGCAGGGTGAGCTAGTCACCAAAGACTATATAGATTTAAAATTTCAACAAGAGCTTTCACCCATCAAGACCGACTTGGCAGTTCTTAAATGGATGATGGGTATTCTGATTGCCGGAACCCTTACCTTAGTTTTAAAGGCGCTTGCTTAGGATAAATCCATCCGTCATGTCGAGGCATAAGATTAAGTGAGTTATACTAAGTACACAAGAGCTGATTAACGGCCGTAGTTTTTGGAGAAAATATGAATAATAAAATAAATACAAGCCCGGTATTATCCATTAATACGCTCAGACTGGCATTGTCCGGCGCACTGATTGGTGTGGCACTGACCGGATTGATGCGCTTGGATTTGCCCTATGGCGACATAATTGGTGGCATAATAGGCTTTATTGCCACTATTTTCGCAAAATACAGGCATTTCTTTTGATTCAAGTTGACGGAAATATAGTTGATATTGCAACAATAGTAGTTGGTGGTTTATCTGCCATAATCCGCCCGCTGAAAAGATTTTTTTATAAAAATAAGCCTTACTTTTCAAGAGAAAAAGGCATTAATGATATGTTAAATGGCGTTATGCTTATTCCATTTTCAATGATGGTTGGCTCCATATTCTCAAGTCAGCTTATGGATCAACTGATGTCCTCAACAAAAATAACCGTCGCAATCGCAGGTCTTGCCGGACTTATTTTTGTTATTGGCGAGATATTCAAAGAAAATTAATTAAATAACTGCACCCATTCCCAACCAAACCCCTTAATTGGGGTTTTTTATTACCCAAAATCCCCCCTACCCCGATTTCTTCCCGTCATTAACTAGCATAAAACCCCACCCAAACCAGCAATAGGTAATTTATTTTTAAATAATATACCAAATGATATTGCTAAATTATTTACCGTTTGGTATATTGTCCCTCAACAGCCAACCCGCTGAACCGATCCACTCCTGGAGACATTACCCCGGCCTAACCGCCGGGACTTTTTTCAGACCGATATTTAAACCCTTGCCTACCGGCAGGGTACAAAGCGGAGCAGGAGCTTTCGCCAACTCCTTAACAAAGCAAAAGCCGACACCCCGGAAAGACGGGGACTGTAACCATTAACTTAGTAAATTAGATACATTAACAGGAATACAACATGCCTAAAGTCATTGTCTACGCACCACAAGGTAGCGGAAAAACCCTTCATGCCCAAGCACTCATGCAGCACTTTGGTTGTTCGGCATTAATAGACGAATGGCGTACAGGCACGCCCGTTTTAGAAAATGCCCTTGCCTTAACGAATGACACAAGCGTGCTTGATAGAGCGGATCTAGCTAACGTGTATCACCTTAATCAGGCATTACTTGAACTTCAAAACAGTACAACTAACGTGGATAACAATGCCAGCTTATCTGTATAGGCTTGCATGTTGCCGGCTGAATTAACCGGATTAGATTCATCGTTATAAAGATAAATGGTATCCACATCATTACTGTTATTCCATGACAACTTGCTGGCTAATACCGGTGTTATATCGTCAATTTTTGCAGTGACTGGATAATCAGAATAAGCAATATATTTTTCAGTTGCAAAGCCCACCGGCTTGTATTTTCGATTAAGCACAGCATAGCTGCCATTAGGTTGTTTTTGTAAGCAGTAAGGCAAGAAAATAAAACGAAAATCAACAATATTCATACGCTGGCACCCTGGTTTAATAATAAAAACCAGCATTATAAAGTTTCCCGCAAAGACAGGGAAATTAACCCTTAACCCTACGAGGCGACACCATGAATTTAATAATGAAAGATCACGCAGACAAGACCTGGTTAAAACCAACCGGAATCGCTCACCTATTGGGCAAAGCATTAATAACCATTAATGCAATGGCACCCACCGAACCTACACAAAAAAAGCACGGCTTTATTTTGATGGTCTGCGTACTGGCACTGTTTGGCCTTACCGCCTACGCGTCCATTAATACCGCACTATCAAACCCGCTCGTTAAAGTCAGCCATTACGCCTTGGTTGACCAAAACGGTGAAGAATAACAACAAAGATTTTTTGGCAGGAGTCCACCGGCTCCTAAAAAAGACCGGTGCAGTGCTTAGCGGCTTTAAATAACAGCCAAATCATGACACCCCGGAAAGACGGGGCTTTTAAACTCAAGGACTATTTATGCAACTTAATCAAAGCAACACCGAAGTGCTGACCATTATCAGCCAAAATCCTGCCGGTATTAGCAGCAGGGACATTTTTAACAGCCTGGTCGAGCAGTACAAAGACAGCGCCATTACCATACCGGATGACGTCAGCAAGGTTGTTTATAGCCTGCGCGGCAAGCATTTTATTACCACCGACGACACCCGCAAGAAAAACGTCCACAAAATCACCAAAACAGGCAGCGAAACACTAAAAGCCGACAGCAACGAACGCTTTGAATTGGTTATCGCAGCGGATATCGCAAGCGACGAGGCCGCCACAGAAAGCGCTTTACCCACACCTACTACCAAGCCGTTTTTTGATGTAAGTACAGCTGTTGCCTCGTTAAAACATGCAGGCTTTACCATCCTAGACCCGCTTGACGACCTCCATTCCCCGTTTATCACCATCATAAACGCCATGGAAGCCGCCAGCATTCATCCGGGCATCACCCGCAAAGAACAAAAAATTGACACCTTAAAGCGCCTTGGTGCGCTAATGTCAGACGACATAAAATCCATCTTCGATAACATAGCCGAAGATCTGTTTAATCTGGAAGCCATTGCAGAATAACGGCAATGGCAACCCCCTTACCTGCAAACCAGATAACCTTGTTTGAGATAACCGGCCTGTCTGGCGTATCAAGGTTCAAGGCTTCAACAGTGGCCAGACTGGGATTGTTTGGTTTTCCAGTACAACAAGGGGTATTGGGAAACCGCCAAAAAGTATGGGACAGAAACAAGGTGCTGGCCTGGCTAAAAAACCATGACCTTAAAACCTTGGTTATTTACAAAGACAAACCCGAGCCGGTTATTGCCATGCCTGACATTAGACCAAGCATTAGCTTTAAGGACATCTTTTCCGGAAAGTACGCCACACCCGAAGAGCAACAAGAATACCTGTCAAAAAAGATTAAGGCCCGCAACAGTAAGCGGATGACCACCCTTAGCACTACCGGATATAAACAATGAATACCACAGACCAACCTGAAGTAATCAACATGCTACAAACCGGCTCGCTTGTTAATGCCTTTGCCAGAGTCTGCATGGTTTATGGCTTGCTAAACGATCTGGACGACGACAACAGCCCAGGCTACACCAGGCGGCTTGAATGGCTGCAAAGCGAGACAATGGCATTGGCCAGAATTACCGAGCAGCTGTACGGGCAACGTAAACAAGAGGTTTTGGATAATGAACTTCAGTGATTTGACCGAACAACTCTACCAACAAATGCTGGCAGTCAACAACCCGACTATCAGCGGAGACGCACTCAAAGAGCAACTGGAACGCGCCAAAGCCACCACGGCACTGGCTAACAGTATCGTTGGTGCCTCTCGCTTGGTACTGGATGCCCAAAAAGCCAAGCCCGACATGGAATACGGTGCCAGCATCCCCAAAGAACTGACTATCGAAAAGCACAAATGACAGTCATCCTGATCAGGATCTTATTTTCCCTGATACTACTGGCAGCCAGTCCGTTTATCTGGCTGGATTGCCAACGGGAAAAAGCATTGGCAAGGAGAAAGAAAAAATGAAAGATACCCTTACCTTTGATATTTTTTCACCCGAAGCCGTGCAGCCGACTACTACGCTGTACTTCTTCAATAAAACCGCAGACAGGACCGCCGCGATTGCAGAATATAACAAGACCATGAACAGAGACCGCCAACCTACCGATGTTTATTGTTTTCACGGTAGCCAGTGCTTCCATCATTTAATCGGCTAAGACCATGAAAGGCGTTGCAAACCATTACCCGCAAGACCAGCTCGACTGGCTACGCGATCACCGCGTCAACCTAACCCGCGTTAACTTGACCGAACAGTTTAACGCCAAGTTTGGCACAAATTACAAAGTAGGCACCCTGCAAGGCGTATGTACTCGCCACCGTTTTATGGCAGGATCCAACGGATGCTATAAAAAAGGCAATACCCCTTATAACGCAGGCAAAGCCGGCTTACTGCCCTACAAACCCAACAGCGGCCAGTTTGGTGCCATCGATAATCAAAACAGCTTTAAAAATAAACAACCCGTTGGAACGATCACCGCACTGATGGAAGGTTTTTTAAAAATAAAAACCGCCGAACCCAACCAGTGGATGCTTTTACACCGATACGTATGGGAAACCGCCAACAGAACGATACCATCCAAACACGTCTTACGCTTTATCGACGGCAATCGGCAAAACTGCACACTGGAAAACCTTGAATGCCTGCCCAAAGCCGTCTCATTATTGCTTAACCAAGGCGACTACCAACACCAACACGCAGAACTTAAACCGGCCATCAAAGCCAACTGCTTTTTAAAAAACGCGATAAGCGCAAAAACAAGAGAACACGTTTTATGAGCAAAGAACGAGATTTATTACATAGACTTGTAAGTTGGTATCACGCAACCGGTAAAGGAGCGCCATTGGATTTTATCGTTAGTGATGCTGAAAAGCTATTAAGCGAGCCAGAGGAAAACACCTATCATGAGGGCTACCGAGACGGCAAAGCGTTTGCAAACAGGCACGGTGAAATATCATTGCGTGACCACTTTGCAGGTTTGGCAATGCAGGGGCTAATGACAAATTCAACTATGGGCGATTCCGCTATGCACGAATCATCTGCTGATTGGCTAAAAGATATAACGGAGAGTGCTTACGAGTTTGCAGACGCAATGCTAAAAGAGAGTGGCAAAAGTAATGGATGACGCCGATATGACCCAAGCCCGCGAGCAATTTGTAGAACTTGAAAACCGCTACAAAAGCCATCGCACCACTACCACCGCCACAGCAACCGGTGAATGCCTGTTTTGCGAAACCCCGGTAGAACCGTCACGCCGTTGGTGCAACGCCCAGTGCCGTGATGACTGGCAACTTGTTAACCAGGAGGATTGATGGACGCCGTTGTTACACTCGACCAACTCAAAGCCATTACCGGCTACACCAACCCAGGCAGCGTGGAAGCCTGTCTACGCAAAAACGGCGTGCGCTTTCTGTATGGTCGCCACGGCGCTTATACCACAATCGATGCCCTTAATGCCGCCATGGGTATCGGTAAAGATACCCTGCAACCTGTCACACAACCCGAGATCGATATGTTATGAACCAACGACACACCCAAGCTGAATGGATAGCGGATCGAGACCATGTAATATTAGATGACCCAGACATCCCCGATATCTGTTCCTGTAATCCCAAAGACTTTGGTCAAGATCATTACGAAATATCTTACGATGAAGTACGCGATAATGCCCGACTAATTGCTGCTGCTCCGGAGCTGCTGGCAGTTTGCCTAAACCTGCAAGAATCCGCGTCCTATTGGTCTGATTACGATGTCCCCATTGGCATCGTCGATCAACTCAATGCAGCCATTTTAAAAGCACAAAGAATTTAGTATGATTAATTGGATAGGTGCAAAAAAACTCCCGCCGATTAACGTGCCGTTGCTATTATGCGTAGTAAGCGGCACGGGTGATTCCCCTATTGTGGTACAACCCGAGATTGATATGTTATGAACCGAATAGAGCAAATGACAATACCTGAATGGATTTCAATACCAAGTAACCCCATTCAACGAAACACTGAGCGGCGCGCTAAAAGAGCTACAAATAATCATTTAAAAGTTTCCGAACAAACCCATCAACGAGTGTCTATGTGCGTACTACCTGATGGACGTAAATTTAAACTAGACGGACACACTAGAGCCTACCTGTGGCAATCAAAAAATCTTATCCCAAATTTTGATTTTTTATACGTTGATGTTTATTATGTTAGCGACATTGAAGAAGCGAAAAGAGTATATAACCTTTTTGATAATCAAGCGGCAGTGGAAACAGCAAAGGATAAGGTTTCAGGATTTTTTAGAGAGCTGGGATTTTCACCTAAATCACAATGGCTTATTGATGGATCAATAACATCCGCACTTACAATAGCCGTAGGAAGCAGTAGCAATCTTAATGACAACATTAATAAATTTATTAATGAGATTATAATTATTGATAATTATTGTATTAAAAATGTAATGTCCGGAATGGTGGCTGCGATGCTTTTAACTACCAAAAAACGTGGAGAAACCGCCATGGCCTTTTTTAAAGAATATCAAGATGGTAATGGTGAAAAAGATAAATCAGGAAGCTGCCCGGTTCAAGCACTTACTGAATCTATAAATATATTAAGAGCTGCAAAAAAAATACAAGGAGTTAGCGGGCAGACGCTTGTTTGTTCCAAAGCAGTTTCAGCATGTGAGGCGTATTTAGCAGGTAGAAGATATACAACATCTATAAAATCAACAGATATAAAGCTTTATAGATCGTGAAACGATGAAAAAACCCGGCTGTAAACGCACCAGCGTCAACATACCCACCCACATCAATGCTGAAAAACTGCCCGACCGGGTCTGGTTTAACAAGTCAGGTGCGGGTAAATGGATGTTAAGCATTTATGACGAATTTGGCAAGCGCACCAACAAACGCATTTGCGGGCCGCAAGCGACCTTATCAGAAATATGGCAAGCCACCGAAGCGCAAGCGGTCAGAACAGTAGCCACCTTTGCCACGCTGTCCAACGACTTTCAGCAAACGTTAACGTGGCGCGAATTAAGCCGCTCCACCCAAAAGGATTATCTCAACTGCCACCACGCCATCACCAACAAAGAAACCACCGCTGGCAAGTTGGGTGATGTGCCCTTGGCGCAATGGACAGTGGTTGTTATCCGCCGGTACCGTGACAAACGCGCCGAAGACTCCAAGAGCCGCGCCAACAAAGAACTCAGTTACCTCAAGCGCGTGTTTGCCTGGGCGTATGAATACGGCATCGTGCCGGTTAATCCCGGTACCGGCGTCAAAAAACTAAAAATAGAACCCCGCCAGCACTACGCCGAAGACCGAGACTATCATTATTTTTTAACCATCGCCAAACAGTCCGGTTATTGGTACGTTGCCCCGGCCATGGAACTTGCCTACTTATGCAGGATGCGCATGTGTGAGGTGATGGATCTAACCGACGCCAACGAGCAGGACAATGGATTGATAATCTATCGACGCAAAGGCAGTAAAACCAACATCACCGAATGGCAGCCTCGCTTGCGCGCCATCTGGGATGAACTCAAACAAAAACGCACCGAGATCCTGAATGACCGAAAACAACCCTCCCCCATCCGTGCCGACCAACGCCATTTGTTTATCAGTGAACGTACCGGCGACAAGCTGAACATTAGCTCCCTACAAACCGCCATGCAGCGTATCAACGCCCTGGCAAAAGACCAGGCACAAAAAGACGGCGTTGAATTTACTCACTTTACTTTCCATGACCTGAAACGCAAGGGCATCAGCGACACCAACGCACCCGATAGAATGGCCTCAGCCGGTCATCGATCACCGGAAATGATGAAAGTGTATGATGTGAAACCGGATGTTGTGCAACCTACCAAGAGCTAAAATAAGTCAATTTATACTTTTTAAATAGCTTTAATTGTAACCAGTATTGTAACCAGTTAGCCTTTTAGGCATAAAAAAAGGCTTGGATTTTACTCTAAGCCTTTGATTTTATTGGTGGGGTGTCGGGGGTTCGAACCCCGGACCTATGGATTAAGAGTCCACTGCTCTACCAGCTGAGCTAACACCCCAAAATTATTGGCGGAGAGAGAGGGGTTCGAACCCTCGATACGTTGCCGTATACACACTTTCCAGGCGTGCGCCTTCGACCACTCGGCCATCTCTCCTATTTATCCTTCCCACACACCGCATGGGAACCGAGAAGGATAAACCAGATTGGCTATTGTTGCAATCAATTTCAGCTATTACTTTCTTCCGTTACTGCTTCCAACTCGTTCCAGCGTGCAAAAACTTGCTCTAATTTCACTTCGATTGCTTTTAATTCATCCAGAGTTTTGGCAACAACCAGTGGATCTTTTTTATAAAAAGACGGTGAACTGATTTGTTCAGTTAACGCCACTTGCTTGGCTTCCAGCTCATCAATCAATTGCGGCAATTTATCAAGCTCTTGCTGCTCTTTAAAACTTAATTTCTTTTTTTTAGCGGTGGCAACTGGTTTTTCTTGCTTGGATACGACTTCTGTCTTTTTTACCACGATGGCGGGTTTGTTTTGTTTTTCCTGATCAACATGACTCATCCAGTCCGTGTAACCACCGACAAATTCATCAACATCGCCTGAACCGTTAAGCACATAAACACTGGTGACTACGTTGTCTAAAAACGCCCGATCATGGCTTACCAGTAATAAGGTGCCATCATAATTAACCAGTTTTTCTTCCAATAGTTCCAGGGTTTCCAAATCCAGATCATTGGTGGGCTCATCCATGACGATAAGATTGGCGGGGCGGGTAAATAAACGCGCGAGCAACAGGCGATTTTTTTCGCCGCCCGACAAGCTTTTTACCGGGGAACGTGCCCTTGCCGGTGCAAACAGAAAGTCACCAAGATACGACATAACATGGCGTTTGTTGCCGGCTATTTCGACAAAGTCATTACCATCAGCCACGGTATCCGCAACGGTCAAGTTAGGGTCAAGCTGGTCACGTAACTGGTCAAAGTAAGCAATTTCAAGCTTTGTGCCCTGCTCTACCGTGCCGCTGTCAGGTACCAGTTGTTGTAGTAGTATTTTTAATAAGGTTGATTTACCTGCACCGTTGGCACCAATCAAGCCAATTTTATCGCCACGTTGGATCAGTGTTGAAAAATTCTTGATAATTTGCTTTTCGCCATAACCAAAACAAATATCCTTAACTTCAATAACCCTTTTACCGGACGCATCGCCTTTTTCCAAAGCCAATCTGGCTGTGCCTTGCTGTAAGCGTCGTTGAGCACGTTCACTACGCAATTTTTCCAGCGCTCTAACACGTCCTTCATTACGTGTACGTCGTGCTTTTACGCCTTGTCTTATCCAAACTTCTTCATCGGCCAGTTTCTTGTCAAATTCAGCATTTTGATTGGCTTCATCTTCAAGCGCTGCGGCTTTACGGGTCAGATAATCGTCATAATTACCGGCCCACGACACCAAATTACCACGATCTAAATCAACAATGCGGGTCGCAAGTTTTTGCAAAAATGACCTGTCATGGGTAACAAATAAAACGGCACCCTGAAAATTAAGCATTTGCTCTTCCAGCCAGTTGATACTTTCAAAATCAAGATGGTTGGTAGGTTCATCCAGCAGCAATACTTCAGGCTCTATCACCAAGGCTCTTGCCAAGGCTACGCGGCGTTTCCAACCACCCGATAAGTCACTGATTTTTAATTCACCCGGCAAATCAAGCTTGTTTAAGGTGGTTTCAACCCGTTGTTGAAAGTGCCAGCCATTATGCGATTCAAGTTTATGCTGCAAATCGCCCATTTCGTTTAACGCTTTGTCATCATCATAATCCATGGATAAAGTCAGCGCGTGATAACGGGTCAGCCATTCGCCCAACTCACCCAAGCCACCGGCAACAGCGTCATAAATGGTGGCATCATCCGGTAAATCAGGTGATTGTTCCAGCCATGCCAGTCTTAATTCTGGTTGACGCCAAATATCGCCGTGATCAGGCAATACATTTCCGGCGATAATTTTCATTAAG
>CAIUYS010000661.1 GCA_903903365.1 uncultured Methylococcaceae bacterium | reverse complement strand
TAATGCCGCCGGGCATCAGTTGGTCTATATTGATATTTCGCTCGATTCTTTCCGGTGCAATAGCGGCCGTGGGATCAAAACGAACCCAGCCTTTATTTTCCAGCCAGACTTCTGCCCAAGCATGGGCATCCGCTTGGCGTATTTCCAAAAAATTGCCGACTTTGTTCCACTCGCCACCCTGATAACCGGTGACTACACGGGCAGGAATGTTGGCAACCCGCATCAAATACACAAAGGCGGCGGCGTAATGGCTGCAAAATCCGTAACGGGTTTCAAACAAGAAGGTTTCAATCGGAGATACCTATGCTCGGAGGGAGAGGGAGCAAGATGCCCAAGTTATTTCATGAGCATTCCTAATACCTGCTTTTTGCTCTACTTTTTCTTTTCCGCAATCAGAAAAATAAGCATCAATGCTTTAAATACAATGGCTTATCCTATCTAATTATAAGCAGCCAATTCAAATCAGACGGATCATAATAGGTATTTATACGAATTGCTTTGTGCTTCCAATCTGATTACAATCAACCTAACCTAAAATGTAGAGTTTTTTGTTAATCGCAACGCATATAGGGTCACATAATTCTTTTTTGGCACCGGCTTTTAATGGAAAAAGAAACCTCGTTTTTGGGCTTACAACACACACTTTTCACATGACTTATAGATTGCAATGGCTTGTTCTATTAATCGTTATCGCGGAAATAGGGTAAAGCTTATTACAACCTCCAAATAAGGAGAAATCCCATGTCCTGTACGTGCTTTATTATACCTAAAGATATTTTGGAAAAACTCTCCAAAGATCCTGACTTATCGGAAGAGCTTCGCAAAGCTTTTGAACATACTTCGCGGGTTACTACGGAGTTGCATAAATTGCGTGATCAGGCAATCGTATTGGCTAGAGCAACGAGCATGTTTGGTGCGCGTCCACCGGAGCTTGCACCTTTTCCTGCGGTAACTGTTTATGATTGCAAACACCATCAGACAGTGCCTGGTTCACCCGTGCCTAATCCCGGCAGTTCCAGCGATCTTAAAGCGTCACGCACATTCAAAGAAACGACCGCTGTGGCCAATTTCTATAAGCAGGTCTTTGGCCGCAACTCGATAGATGGTTTTGGGATGACAATGATGTCATCCATACATTATGGCGTTAATTACAACAACGCGATGTGGAATGGATCGCAAATGATTTATGGCGATGGCGATAATAATATCTTCATCGACTTCACAGCCTCAAACGATGTTATTGGTCATGAATTGACTCATGGTGTCACCCAACATACTCTCCAGCTTGTCTATTCTGGAGATGCGGGCGGGTTGAACGAAAGCTTATCGGATTGTTTTGGCTCAATGTTTCGGCAATGGCAAGCCAATCAGGATACTACCCATGCGGATTGGCTCATCGGGCATGACATCATGGGTCCCATCGCGAAGACAAAAGGCTACACTTGCCTGCGCAATATGGCGAATCCCGCCGACGCTCATTGCCTTGCGCCGCAACCGACCAAATATTCCCAGATTACACCCGGCATGGATCCGCACTATAGTAGCGGCCCGCCCAACTTTGCCTTTTTCCTTGCTTGTAAGGCGGTTGGCGGCAAGAGCTGGGAAAAAGTCGGGCAAATTTGGTATCGAGCCTTGACTGGCGTACCCAGTCCCAATATGAAAATGAAGGAGTTTGCAGATCGAACACGTAAACTGGCTACTCAAATGTATAGTTCTGTTCCTACTGTTGCTACCGCCGTGGACAATGCATGGAAACAGGTTGGACTTTAATCTTTTACGGGCTGAGGAATCACCCCAAAAAATGGAAAATCAAGACCAACTGAAAATCGAACGTGTGGGTGGATTCGGGGGATTTGGTTTACCCGGCTCCCATCTCAAGAGTATGGGGGAGATTTCAATATCTGAGCTTTCTCCAGAGGACTTGAGGGCGATTGATGCGTTGTTCCGTGGCGATGCCCATGTCGGCTCAGAAATGCCGGATGCCTTTCTTTACCGCATCACAAGGAAGATTGGCAATGACCTGCATACCATCGAGGTTCCTGAGGGAAATGTCCCTCTGTCCATTCAGAACTGCGTCAAGGATACCCTTGAGTGATTCCAAAACCGGGGCGAGCAACGGCTTTATCGTTGCCCGTCATTTCCATTAATATACTTGCCTACAATTCGCTCCATCGCATCCGAGCCACAAAGCAGCTTGGTGTTTTCGAGTTCCGTAACGCAGAATGTAGATTGGGCTAAACAACGTGTAGCCAAACATTTCAAACCAGTTAGCTTTGATATATGGATGGCTTTGAAAATCAATTAATTCTGTTTCGAATGTTGGGCTTCCTGTCGTCAGCCCAACCTACTACTGATTGAGCGCTTGAATCATGTGAGGTACTAAAATAGTAATTAAGAGCAAGGAAACTACAGGACGAAGTAAATTGAGTATTTTCATATTGTGGTCTTTAATCGCACTAGCTGCATGGTTTGCTGCCGAGAAAGCGAAGAACATCAACATAACAGTCACCATCGTTGAATCAGCATATCTCCCCCAATCCAATACATAGACGAGAACAGCCGTAATAGCAGTAGCAGTAGCCTGATTCAGTCGCGATTGAATTTGATAGGCTTTGTTCGGTATATAGCCAATCTTTTCTGAGGTGGCGTCTCCAAATGCCTATTCTATTTTTTATTTGACGATATTTTAAATTTTTCAACCGATTGTTTGAAGCTCTTAAAATCATCCAAACCTGCATTTTTACCATAACGTAACTTGATAAATAAATGGGTAATTTGGTCTATAGCCCCTGCTTGTTCGGGTAATGTCATTTTGATTCTTTCGGCAAAATCTTTTGCGCCTTCACATTGCCCTTTGGGTAGTCCACGTTTGGCAAGTTTTTTACAAAACCGGTTATAAATACGCAAGACCGGATCAACGGTTTGTTGTTTTTGATATAACAATAGCCAACTCAGCAGGGCGGCTATCAAGCCAATACTGCCAATCATCCAGTACATCATGGCTTTGATGTCAGTGATGCCTAAGGATGACAAGAAGCTGGATTGGTTTTTGTTATCGTAGTTGATGACCCAGCGTTGCCAGTTGTAATCAATATTGCTCCACAATTGACGGGTCTGTTTTAGCCAGTTAAAAGCCGTTTGTGCAGCGGCACCGGTGGGTGAAAAACTAATAATGCCGCCGGGCATAAGCTGATCTATATTGATATTTCGCTCGATTCTTTCCGGTGCAATCGCGGCCGTGGGATCAAAGCGAACCCAGCCTTTATTTTCCAGCCAGACTTCTGCCCAAGCATGGGCATCCGCTTGGCGTATTTCCAAAAAATTGCCGACTTTGTTCCACTCTCCGCCCTGATAACCGGTGACTACACGAGCAGGAATGTTGGCAACCCGCATCAAATACACAAAGGCGGCGGCGTAATGGCTGCAAAATCCGTAACGG
>CAIUYS010000660.1 GCA_903903365.1 uncultured Methylococcaceae bacterium | reverse complement strand
GTGATGATTATTTACTGCGCCTGTTGACGGCCAAAAAAGACCAAAAAGCCATTAATGATTATGTAGCCTGGACGATGCATTCGGCCAAAGCCATCGGCGTTAAAGTCGTTAATCCCGGCGGTATTAATGCGTTTAAATTTAACCAGCGCCAGCTGGATTTGGATGAGCAAAATGTACATTATGGCGTGACGCCGCGTGATATTTTGCGCGTGCTGGCAACTGCGGTTAAAGAAATTGGCGTTCCGCATCCCCTGCATGTCCACGGCTGTAATTTGGGTGTGCCCGGTAATATGCAAACCACGTTGGACACCATTCAGGGCATAGGCGGCTTGCCCATGCATTTGACCCATATTCAGTTTCATAGCTACGGCACTGAAGGCGATTTTAAATTTTCATCCGGTGCGGCGCAGATTGCCGAAGCGGTCAACAAGAACAAAAATATCACCATTGATGTGGGCCAAATTCTGTTTGGTCAAACTGTTACGGCATCGGGCGATAGTATGCGTCAACATGCCAATCATAAACATGCCAGTCCCAATAAATGGGTCACCATGGATATTGAATGTGATGCGGGTTGCGGTGTGGTGCCCTTTAAATACAAAGATAAAAACTTTGTTAATGCCTTGCAGTGGGCGATTGGTTTGGAAACCTTTTTATTGGTTGATGATCCATGGCGCATCTTTCTAACTACTGACCATCCTAATGGGGCACCGTTTACCAGTTATCCACATTTGATACGCCTGTTAATGGACAGAAGTTTCCGTAATGACGTGCTGTCAACCATCCATCCCGAAGCCCAAAAAATGACCACGCTGGCCTCCATTGAACGTGAGTACACGTTACAGGAAATCGCTATTATGACGCGTGCCGGTGCAGCTAAATTGATTGGTTTAAAAGACCGGGGTGGCTTAAGCGCCGGTAACTGGGCAGATATTACGGTTTATACGGATAACAACGATAGACAGAAGATGTTTGAAAAGCCGGATTATGTGTTTAAAGACGGTCAATTAGTGGTCGTTGACGGTAAGGTGGTTTCTACCAAATGGGGAACAACCCACGTTGTTAAACCCGACTTTGATCCCTCTGTAGAAAAAGGTTTAAAAGATTATTTCGACCGCTACCTGACTATGAAGCTGGGTAACTTTAAAATCAGTGATGATGAAATTACCGAGGATGGACGCGGTAGTATAACCGTGCATCCGTTGAGCAATGTAACGTAAAGCTTATGAAGCGCAAAGCCGCATTGACCCTATTAGGTAAAATAAAACCGATACTGATGCAGCAGTTCGGCGTAACGAAGTTGGCTTTATTTGGCTCGACTGCCCGTGATGAGGCCTCTGAAACTAGTGATGTGGACATTCTGGTTGCATTTGACGGGTTTGCAACTTCTGAACGTTATTTCGGCGTGCAGTTTTACTTGGAAGATTGCTTAAACTGCCCGGTTGATTTAGTCACCGATAAAGCATTACGTCCGCAATTGCGCCCCTTTATTGAGCAAGAGGCTATTTATGTCTAAATTGAACCGTGAATGGAAATAACAAGTAAGCCATAAAAATACGAAAGATTCGCTCAACAAATTCTACTCAAAAACAAAAATACCTATTAACAATGAGCATAACAATATGATTATTAATGGCGTAACCATAGATGCAACGTTTGCAGAAGCGTTTCCAATGAAAGCCACCCGCGCCATTATCACGGCGCAAAATGAAAAGTGGGCGCTGATTTCAGGGCAGGCCATGACGGGCTTTGCCACGTCGGTTATCGCTTGTGGTTGCGAAGGCAGTATTGAGCGGATTTTAGAGCCGTCAGAAACGCCCGATGGCCGTCCCGGTGTATCAATTATGATATTTGCCATGGGTGGCAAAGGCTTGGCCAAACAACTGGAAACCCGGGCAGGGCAGTGCGTATTAACCTCGCCGACGGCGGCATTATTTGCCGGTATTGATGGCGGTATTAGAATTCCGCTGGGTAAAAACTTGCGTTATTTTGGTGATGGCTTTCAGGTGTCCAAGCAAATTAGCGGCAAACGTTATTGGCGTATTCCGGTGATGGATGGCGAATTTTTGGCTGAAGCGACCACTGGTCAGGTCGATGCGATTGGCGGCGGTAACTTTTTGGTATTGGCCGAGTCGCAACCGCAAGCACTGGCCGCCTGTGAGGCCGCGATTGAAGAAATGCGTAAAATACCCAATGTGATTATGCCTTTTCCTGGCGGCGTTGTCCGTTCAGGTTCTAAAGTCGGGTCAAAATACAAAACCTTGGGCGCATCAACCAATGATGCATTCTGTCCGACTTTAAAAGGGATGACCAAAACAGAGTTATCACCCGAGATTGAATCGGTCATGGAAATTGTTATTGATGGCTTAACCAAAGAAGACATCGCCATGGCCATGCGGGTGGGCATCCAGGCGGTCTGTGATTTGGGTGCGCAGAATGGCATCAAACGCATTAGTGCGGGTAATTATGGTGGCAAGCTTGGGCCGTTTCATTTTCATTTGCAGGAGATTATGGCA
This sequence comes from uncultured Methylococcaceae bacterium, assembly GCA_903903365.1. Classification (GTDB taxonomy): domain Bacteria; phylum Pseudomonadota; class Gammaproteobacteria; order Methylococcales; family Methylomonadaceae; genus Methylobacter_C. Next base: position 3,331 of record CAIUYS010000660.1, on the reverse strand, counting down.
TGAGCGCTTTAACCTTTACGTTAAAACACAGAACCGATCAACGTGTCGATATGTCGCCGCTGGTATGTCATCTTTTAAAAGACTTGGCCTTGGCTGATATTGGTGCGTTAACGTTGCAAAGCGGTAAACGCAAATTGCGGGTTGATGAATTATTTGCCATTAACGGCTCTGATACACAAAACATCATTATCAAAAACAGTGTTGATAACCTCGATTTTATTGGTAAAGAACTCGATGGCGGCTGCATCAGTGTTGTGGGTGACGCGGGTGCCTATTTGGGTTTTGGCATGAAAACGGGCGAGCTTAAGGTGTCGGGTAATGCCGGACTGTACGCGGCTTGTGAAATGAAAAAAGGCTACCTGGAAATTGCCGGCAATGCGGGTGATTTTTTAGGCGCGGCACTGCCGGGCAATAAAATGGGCATGAAAGGCGGCACCATTCTGGTTAAAGGCAATGTCGGTCAACGGGCTGGCGACCACATGCGCCGGGGTAATATCCTGATTGAAGGCAATGCCGGCGATTATTGCGGCTCACGTATGACTGCCGGGACTATTGCCGTGATGGGACAAACGGGCCGGTATTTAGGCTATGCCATGCGTCGTGGCACCTTGTTGCTCTGGAATCAGCCGCAGCTATCGGCCAGTTTTAATGATTGCGGTGCGCACACCTTGGCATTTTTACCGATCTTGTTTGCGTCATTTAAGCCGCTTAATTCCCGGTTTTCCGATGCGACTAGCGCATTTAACCGTGTCCAGCGCTACGCAGGTGATATGTCGGAAATGGGTCGTGGTGAAGTGTTGGTAAAGCTTTAATTAATTCGGATGACAGTGTTTGGCGATTTGTTATCGTCAAACCTGATTTAATCGAGGGCGCTTAAACGCTTAAATTAAAGCGTATCTCCCGCCTGCGTCGTTATGTGCTTTCGTCCTTGAACCGGAGGTTCAAGTGGGGACGGTACCGGTAAATCAGGCTTCCCGTATAAAACGGGCATGCACACCAATAACGGAATTTGTCCCCGGGGTTAATACAGGTTCAGGAAACACCCAGCACACTCTCGACTGCTGCAGGAGATACAGCGGGGTATTTTAGCGTGTTTAGGGATTTTCTAAAACGTTTTCTATCTTGTGGCTTAATTTAATCAGGCATTCATTGAGTTTTTGATTCAGCATTATTTTTTCATTTTTCAGCAACTGTAACTCATGAGCCAAATTAAGAGCCGCCATGACCGCAATTCTGTCCGGCCCCGTTATTTTGCCGGAGTCTCTCATTTTGCGCATTTGCACATCAAGTTGATGAGCCGAATGTAGCAAATCGTCCTGTTCTTCAGGGTCGCAGGCAATCCGGTATTCTTTGCCCATAATAATAAGAGAGACGGGTTGCGGTTTTGTATTCATGAACTGTGCTCCATTGCTTTAAGTCGGGTAATCATTGCTTCTACTCGGGTTCTGGCTAGCGTGGTTTTTTCCAGCAATTGCGCTTTTTCCTGAGCCAGGGTTTCTTGTTTAATCTTTAGAAAACTGTTTTCATTTTTTACGTCTGTGTATTTGTTGAAGAGCTGATCGAGTTTGTTTTCGAAGGTTTTAAGTTCTAAGGGTAGGTGCGATTCTGTCATGGTAATAACTAAGGTTTTTGCAAGAAGTCAGGTAATTTTACGATTGTTTTTCGGCAGTAAAAAGTGTTTTTTATGACGTATGTTCCATTGCTTGGCAAGCTAAAGTGAACAAATTTTATCCGAGTCAATTATCAATGGTAGCATAAGCAATATTTTTCTTTTAGTGATAGTGAATTTTTTATGGCTTATAACGCGTGTAACGCAATAATTGTACAAAGCGATGCCGAGTTGTCGGCCGCTGAAGCTCATGGCATGGCAACCGGTATGTTATGCGTCAATGAACAAACGGAGAGCGAGCTTTGGTTGGCTGAGCTGTTGCATTATAGCAATTCTGTGCCGGATGAAAATAAATACGTATTGGTCAGGCTATTTGAGGAGACACGGCGCTTACTGGGCAGTGATGAGTTTGAGTTTGACCTGTTTTTGCCGGAAGATGATGCACCGTTGACTGAGCAGGTGGAGGCGTTAAAAGGTTGGTGCAGGGGGTTTTTATTGGGAGTCAGCTCTGGCGGTGCCGCTTCAAAATGGCCAAAAGAGGCGCGCGAAATACTGAAAGATATTGCCGAATTTACCAAGCTTGATGCCGATGCAGAGGGCGATGAAGACGAACATGCGTTAATGGAAATTACTGAATACCTAAGATCAGCGGTGCTTTTGCTGCGCGATGAGCTAGGTAGCAACGATGATGGTAATGAACTGTGGCAAGAATAATATGAAACAAAGTGAATTTAAAAAACGCCGTAAGCTTTTAATGCAGAGCGTCGGCCTGGGTAATATTGCGCTAATAGGCAGTGCTTCAATTCGCACGCGTAACCGGGATGTGGATTATCCCTTTCGGCAGGATAGCGATTTTTATTATTTAACCGGCTTTAATGAGCCGGATGCCTTGGCGGTTTTTATCCCCGGACGTGAGCAGGGAGAATACCTATTATTTTGCCGCGAATTTGATGAAAAAAAAGCCTTGTGGGAAGGTGCACATTCAGGGCTGGAAGGTGCGACTACGCATTACGAGGCGGATGACTCTTTCCCGATTGATGACCTGGATGATATTTTACCGGGTCTGCTGGAAAACAAAACCAAAGTTTTTTATCCTATGGGGCGTGATTCAGAGCTGGATCATAGTTTGCTGGAATGGATAAATTATATCCGCAGCCAATCCAGAACCGGTGTTGTAGCGCCGGGTCAGTTGGTTTCTTTGGAGCTTATCCTGCATGAAATGCGCTTGTTTAAAAGCGCTGGCGAACTCAAGCTCATGCGCCGTGCCGCAGAGGTTTCGGCAAACGCCCATATTAAAGCGATGCAGGCTTGCAAGCCGGGGTTGTATGAGTATCAGATAGAAGCCGAGATTATTTATCATTTTATTCAAAATGGTCTGCGTGCGGTGGCTTATCCCTCTATTGTTGCCGGTGGCAAAAATGCCTGTACTTTGCATTACACTGAAAATGCGTCCAAATTAAAAAGTGGTGATTTGCTGCTCATTGATGCCGGTGCGGAGTGCGACCATTATGCCGCCGATATTACGCGGACTTTTCCGGTTTCCGGACGTTTCAGTGAACCGCAGAAACAACTCTACCAGCTGGTTTTAGATGCCCAAGCGGCGGCACTTGAACAAATCAAACCCGGATTGCCCTGGAATCTGGCACATGAGGCTTCAGTTGAAGTGCTCACCAAAGGCTTGGTGTCTTTGGGTTTGCTTAAAGGCAGACTGAAAAAACTGAT